>WRIB01000038.1 GCA_009782955.1 Treponema sp.
CGTTCCTGTGCGGCAGAGCTTTTAAACAAACTAAAAAACAGCCTGGCTTATGCCAGGTGTATGGAAGGGCCAATCCTTGTTTGTGCCGGCTCCGGCAATAATGGGGCGGATGCGCTGGTAATGCTCCGTGCGTTGATCAACTCACAACAATTAACGATTGGTATTTCCGGGACAGGAACACCGTACAACGCAGCGGTATTACTCAGCCGTTTTCCTTCAGTAGACGAAACCACTCCGCGTTCCGCCGCAGTTAAAGCTCTCCAGGCTATGGGCGTACCTGTTGTTACATGGAACGGCAAAGAACAAGCTGCTGAACTTTTCCGTAATGCACGGTTGATTATTGACGGGATAGCAGGAACAGGACTAAAAAACGCCCTGGAAGGAATTCCGCTGGAGATGCTTCAGGCAATTAATGAACGGCGGAATGCTGCGCAATGCTGTGTTGTTTCCATTGACGTTCCTTCCGGTGCGTGCAGTAACCGGAAACCGGATTTCCCCATAATTCATGCTGATTATACATTGGCTGTCGAACCCCTAAAAACCGTACTGTATACTCCGGCCATTAGACCTTATTGCGGACAAATTATTCCGGTAAGGGGAATTTTCCCTGCCCGGTTATTAGAAAAATACATTGATGCAGAATTATTGCACTGGGAAGCCCAATGTAACGTTATTCCGCCTGTACCACCCGATGCTTACAAGTACAGCAGGGGAGTAGTAACAATTCACGCCGGCAGTCCCGGTACTTTAGGCGCCGCACGGATAGCGGCTGCCGGAGCTTCCGCATCGGGCGCAGGGATGGTTCGGCTTATACTGGATGATGATGTATACCCGGTTCTTGCTTCTGTTTTTGGCGGAATCATGGCGGTTCCCGCTTCAGGCGCTCTAGGTGATAAAAACAGCTTTGTTCCCTACTGTCTTTTGCTGGGACCCGGTTGGGGAAGAGGAAAAGACAGGCTTCCAATATTGCAGCAAGCGCTGAAAGCTGAAGAAACAGGTACCCCGCTGATTCTTGATGCCGACGGTATCTACCTGCTTAAAACCCTTATCCATGACATTACGGCCGAAAAACAAAACGATACTGTTTTTCACGGCAGGGCGATCCTGACACCTCATGCAGGAGAACTGGAAGCCTTTTCGGGAATTCCAAAGGAGCAGCTTCTTTCTGATCCTTTGCTTGTTGTTGAACAGGCAAAAAAACTCAATGCTGTTATTCTTTTTAAAAGTCATGTAATGATCGTAGCATCTCCTGACGGAAGGCTTGGCTTTATTGACGGCATGGATCCTTCGCTGGGCGCCGGAGGCAGCGGGGATCTATTGGCAGGATTATGCGCCGGAATTGCAGGCCGCATCCGGGCCGGCGAAAAGCCGGGGAAAGGCAGTTTTGATCCGTATTTGGTAGCGGCAGCAGCAGGTACCCTTCTTTTTGCAGCTGCCCGGCAAATGGGACAGCGTTTCTATGATCCGCTGGAATTGGCAGAGCCGGCGTCTGTTCTGGCCGGGCGTGCATGGCTGCCCGAGAAATCCGGATTTTCCTGAGGGCCTGACAATGAATAAAGATGAACTAAACGACGGCAGGGTTACATTTTATTATTCACGGGAAGAACGTTTAAAAAGAGCATCCAAGCCGGTGCGGGATATAAACAATCAGGTAACTCCGCAAAAGAAGGGTCTTTTTCGAACACTCACTGCCACAAAACCATTAACATTTCTTTTTATTTCCATTATTACCATTTGTGCAGCATTCTTAATAATGTCCCGTTTTTTAAATGCCGAGGGCGTCAGGGTAATTGGAAATAACACTATAACGGTTTCGGTGATTGGTGCCGGAGAAAATTCGTACATTACCGTAAAGAAAACTGTCCGGCAAAAATCAGGGCAGGGCGGTAATACAGGCATTGGTTATGCCGGTCCGGTGGATATTGCTGTTTCAGTCTCCGGAGAAGGAAACCCCATACATGCCGAACGGCTTTATTTTGGGCCTGAACAGGAAGAGATTTTCCGTATAATAGCGCCTTTTAGGGGCAAAAAACTTATTATCCTTATGGAAGCGGGTGCAGAACGGATTTATTTTACTATTTCATCCGAATGAGGTTCCATGAGGCTGTTCCAAAACTTCAGTATTTGGAACAAACGCACCTCTTTCTTTTTTTTTCATTTCATAATATACTTTAGAAGTTATGCTTCCTGTTTATTTGTTATCAGTTGTGCTAAATGCCCTGACCGGTATTATCTTGTCTTTTTGCCAAGAAGAACCGGAGGCAGGGGCGGTGTCTTTTAGTCTGAACAACGAGACGGTACGTCTTGTTATCGGAGGTTTAACATTTATTACAGGAATATTAAAAATTCTTTCACCGGTGCGCGGCAATGTTCCGGTTGTTGGAGATCTTTTTCCGGCCATCGTTGGTCTGGCCGGGGGCCTTATCCTGCTCTTTGATTTTTACCGCAGTAAAGCGCCGGATTCCATTGCTGTTGAACGTGTAGAACGTATTGTTGCAATAATTGGACGTAATAGAAAAATCTTTGGTTTTGTTTGTATCGCTGCGGCGGCGCTACACTTCATTTTTTACGAAATCATTTTTTTATAAAACGATATCTAATCACAAAGTTTCCTTCAAAAGCCCTGAAAGCGACGCCTGCTCGATCTATTGATTGTTGAACCATATAACTCCCCAGTTTTTGAGTTGTGTTTCCTCTGGTTTCAAAGTTATGGTGATAGGCAGTTGTTATGCCTATATCACACTTGTCGGTTAATGAAAAGAAGACACCTAACTTTGGTTTTATTGCAAAGCCTTTATACAAGGTGTCAACAAATGTATATCCCCCTTCGTGATGATCGACGGCAAAGCATATTGAAGGGCCAATGAAGAAACCGGCTGACAGGGTAATGTTATTAATGGGAAATACAACCTCCATGCCGGTATTGAATAATAACCAATGCTGAGTATAGCTGATGGCTAGTCCATTCCAGGGAATTTGGTCAAATGTGGAGTCCCACGGTATTAATAGAACTGCATACAAATCGTTAGGGCCATGTTGTGTATATCCGTTTTGTCCTTCAAAATTAAAGTACATATAATCAAAATTCAGGGAAAATTTTAAAATGAGTTTCCAAAAAGGAATTGAATAACCTGTTTCAAGATTAACAAGAAAGGATGCTTTTGTATGGTTTTCGTGGGAAGAAAAATTGGTTAGTGAACCAGGTTTGGTACAAGGTTCTATCCAATCCCGGTCTTCCATTATACCTGTTTCCATGGGAATTGCGGCTTTTAAGCCCAGGCCAACAAAAAAACCATGATTGTTAATCGGGTTTTTTAGCCCATAGTCCAGATCAATGCCAAAGTACAATAGTGGTTTTATTTCCCACTGAAGTTCACTTAGATAGTCGTTGCTGTTGCTGTTCTTATAAACAATTTCGTAAGATGTGCCGTAAAGAAATCCTATGTTGCTTGAAAAACTAAAACAATATTTATCGGTAAATGATGGTGACTCAGCGGCGGCAAATACTGAATTGCAGAGTAAAATGATGACTAAAAATGCAAAAGCAGCTATACTTTTTATAGAATGATTCATCGGTATTTAAAGATAATTATACTTCTTTTTTGGGTTTTTGGAATACCCGGATGTTCTCCAAAAGCTGATATTCAACCGCCTGTTAAAACGCCTTTATCTCGGTCAATTCTGGGTTATGGTGTTGTTAATGTTTCTTATACGCGGATTTATAATGAGCCCGGTAACGATGGAGTTTCGTTTGGTTATGTCCGGGAAAAAACCATTGTGACTGTTCTGGAGCGTCGTCTGGTAAAAGATGGAGAAAGCCAGCAATTCTGGGTGTTAATAGAAGGTAATTACAGGGGGTGGCTTCCCGAATCGGTAATAAAATTCTACGATAACGAAGGCAAAGCCCAAACCGCAGCTTCACAATAACTCTTTACAGCGGGGAGTCTAATTGTGTTCCCAATTGGCCACAGGCGCCGGAGACACCACGGCCGCGGCGGTATCTTTGAGTTACGGTAAGACCGCCTTTTTCCAGCATGCCTGCGAATTTTTTTACTTCTTCCGGTGTTGGCTGGCGAAGTTTTTTTCCTTCAAAATACAGTTCTTCTGCCGGATTCCATGGAATTAAATTTACAGCAATGTCAAGATTAAGGCAAAAATCAATCAACGCACGTGCATCTTCCTGACCGGTATTGATTTCCCTTAATAGTACTGTTTCTATGGTTATGCGCCGTTTTTGTTTTTTCTGATACTGGGAAATCGTTTCTTTAAGTTGGGGCAGAGGATACTTAATTATACCAGGCATAAGGCGTTCGCGAAGTTTTTCGCGTGCGCTGGCTATAGAGACAGCCAATTTTGTTTCAGGGCCGTTTATTGCCATGTCAGCAATTCCATAACAAATACCGACAGTCGAAACGGTGATTTTCCGCTTTGAAAGACAAAAACCCGCAGGATCGCACAGTATTTCCAGGGCTTTTCGCAAGGCATTCAGATTCAGCATTGGTTCACCCATTCCCATTACAACAACATTGGATATCCTGCAATCTTTTGATGTTTTTCGGAGCTCATCGGTTAAAAGTAAGAACTGTTCAATAATTTCAGAAGGCTTCAGATTACGGATAAATCCCATTGAACCGGTTTTGCAAAAAATACAGCCAATGGGACAACCGGCCTGAGTCGACAGACATGCGGTGTAATGAGTTTTTTTTAAGCTGTCAGTTTTCAATTTATTCTCGGGAATGGAAGCTAGTAACACCGTTTCTATCAAGGCGCCGTCTGAGAGTTCCATAACAAGCTTTATTGTCCCATCTTTGTCAAAATATTTTTTTTTGGGCTTGCTTCCGATTATGATTGAATGATTTTCCAGTGTTTTTATAAGGTCTTTTGGCAAACAGGTCATTTCCCTGAAATTCCTGGCACCTTGTTTTATTTGTGTAAATATCTGTTTGGAACGGTAAGGGGGTATTTTTTCCCCAGCCGAAACTGCATCAAGTTCTTCCGCAATTTCAGGAATTGTCATTCCTGAATACGGTTTTTTATTAGTTTTTGTAATGCTCAAGGAGTTCTGAAATTTTTGCATTTCTAAACCCTTGTTTCAGGAAATCCACCAGAGCTTCTATGGCCTGGTTTTTTTCTCCTTTTTTGTACCAGCAATCGGAAAGTTCTATATAAAGCCTGTAATTTTTGGGATCTTGCTGAATAAGATGCCGCAGGGATTCTATGGCTTCAAGATATTTATTCTGGGATTTGGCAACCAGGGCAAGGCCAAGAACCGCATAAGTATCGAATTCGATATTAAGAGCCCGTCTGTAGTAATTGCTGGCATTATCATGTTCTTCCAGGTTTCTGTAGGCATCTCCGGCCCTGGTAAGAATAACCTTGTTTCTGGGATCCTGTTCAAGTATGCGATTCCAGTATTCAAGTGAATTATACTGCTGATTCATTCCACGGTAACAGTCAGCAAGGCCGAAAAGTGCATAGAAATTATTGGAATCGCGTTCAAGGGCTTGTTCAAAATAAAAAATGCCTTTGTCAAATGTTTTTAGTTTCCGGTGGCAATTTCCTATGGATGTAAGTACACGTATGTCGACATTTTTCTGGTTTAGTTCAACCATCTTTAGCCAGTAGAATAATGCGTTTTGATATTCTTTAAAATCATAGTGTAAATGTCCAAGTCCGATAATTGCATAAGGATTGGAATTTTCCATATTAAGGACTTTTAAATAAACATCTTTTGAATGTTTAAAATCATGTACCTTACGGTATGCATCGGCAACTCTTGTAAGAACGGTAATATTTTTATCATCATGAAGAAGGTACTGTTCCCATATTTCAATTGCTTTGTGAAATTGATTTAAACTTTTATAACAATCTGCCAGACCGAACAGGGCATAGTTGTTTCCCGGATGAAATTCCAGGCAACGCAGGTAATACGACACCGCATCACGGCAGGCGCCTTTTTTTCTGGCCGTGTCTCCCAGACCTACAAGAGCATAATTATTAAAGCTGTCTACGTCCAGTATTTTACTAAAACATTCCAAAGCTTCGTTTAAACGATTTTCCCGTAAAAACTGGTAACCCAGTTTTGATAGATCAGATATATCCTGCATGGAACCTTCGCTCACATCTGTTTGCTCGGTGGAGTATGCCAGAGGGGAACCTTCGCTTACATCTGAGTTTGTATCAATGGGTTCTTCCGATTTGCTTCTTTGATCTTCCAAAACTGTTAATACAGTAGTATTGTCACTCATCTGCAACCTCTTCATTTAAAAAGTGCCGTATGATTTCTGACAACTGTTGAATGATGGGATTAGCTTTGGTACGATCCGGTGCTATCCAGTACATTTTTAATGCATCCAAAGGCCGTCCCTGGGATTTATAGTAATCTCCTACTCTGGAAAGGCCGTCCGAATAGCCAGTGGTTAAAAAAATTCGTCTGGCACCTTCTGTATCTCCGGTATTAAAAAGGATATTTCCTTTCCGGTTAAGCGCCGCTTTGGTACTGCCGTCAATATTTGGGTCGACAGTAGTTTTGACAAAGCCTTCCGGGCTTTCAAAACGTTCAAAAAATTTTTTAAAATCCATTTTTTAACCCTGAATCTTGCCTGTCCTATTATAATCCCCGTTAGCAGAAAATACAATGCAAGTACAATATACTAATTATTACTTAAATAATCAATTTTTTATGCTTTCTTAGTATTTTTTTCATTCGATTTACAAAAAAAATCAACTGCGGAATTTCCATAAAACCGGGAATCTTGCAATACAAGAAAATTTTGTTTGTCTTGCAAGTCTATTGTTTCTTTTTTCGGACGATGAATCATAAGCAAAGTACTTTCGTTTAAAAGACATGATGTTCCAATATTGATTAATAGTTCGTTTTTATACTGATATGCAAAGGGAGGATCACAAAAAATGTAATCGAAAATTTGCTGAGAACGCTTAATATACAGCTCGACAGGCATTAAGTGACAGCGTATATGGACAGGCGAAACAGAGCAATTTTTTATTAGTGTTTTAAGCTTTTGTTTGTCCGATTCCACGGTTTCCAAATGCAGGGCTCCGCGGGAAGCTGCCTCAAGAGCCATTATCCCTGAACCGGAAAAAAGATCCAGGAATGATGCACCTGTTATATCACCCAAAATCGCAAAAATAGATTCCCTCATTCTATCCATGGCAGGTCTGATTATTCCCGACGGGACAGAAATGGTTCTGCCTTTTAACTTCCCTCCGGTAATCCTGAGGGAAACCGCATGAACTTTCGTTCGGGATGTTTTTTTACTGTCCGGCGGAATATACCTGAGGATGGATCCCCTGTTGGAGGGAGGATTCATTAGCGGCTTAGCAGTTCATGAAGTTCGTCGTAACCTACAACCGGTTCCAGAGAGAGATGTTTTGTTTCTACAATTAAATCTTTAATGGAATTTTGTCTGTCCTGAGAACTGGATAACAACAGATTGATCTGTTGTTGTAGTTCCGGATATTGAATAACGGTGATATTTCCTTCACCATGGTCAATTTCGCTTAATACTTCACAAAACTGACGTTCGGTTTCGAGGAGGTTATGGTACTGTTCATCCCGTTCAATTAGACGGTATTTTTCCCTTAGATGGGCAAGTAAAACATTGAGACTGGAATTGATAAAATCAAGATCGTCCAGAGTTTTATGTAAAAACAGTTCGGTATCGGTATCCAGTATTAAAAGATCCTGAATCATCCTGATTCGCAGATTCAAAACAAAAATATTGTCTTCAAAGTTTATGTGTTTGTTCATTATCCTTATTTTCGGCATTTAAAAGGTGTCTATTGACAAGGTTTTTTTGATTTGTTAAGGTGTGTTTACCTCTTTATCCGTCTGTATGGGCGGATCATATTAGTCCGTAAGGAGGACCTAATGCGTCAGTATGAACTGACGGTCATCTTTCCTTTGGAAGAAGACCTGTATAAAGCCGGGAAAGAGACCGTTATAGCGGATCTTGCCGCCCAGGGAGCAGAAATTCTTAAAACCGATGAAGTCGGAGACAAGGATTTGGCCTATGAGATCAATAGGCGGAAAAGGGGACGGTACCTGCTCTTTACCATCAACTCTGATCCTGCCAAAATCAATACTCTGGACAGAGTTTTTAAGCTAAATGCCAACCTTTTACGTTACCTCTTTGTAAAAATCGAGGAATAGTATGGCTGATATTAATAATGTAGTGCTGGTCGGCAGATTAACCAGAGATGCAGAATTAAAGTATACCGCCGGAGGTCAGGCTGTATGCAAGTTCTCCATAGCTGTAAACCGCCGCCGGAAACAGGGTGAACAATGGGTTGATGAACCCAATTTTTTTGACATTGTGCTTTGGGGCAGGCAGGGGGAAACCCTTAATCAATACCTTGTTAAAGGCAAGCAGGTAGGAGTCGAGGGAGAACTCCGTCAGGATCGCTGGGAACAGGATGGGCAAAACCGATCAAGGGTTGAAGTAGTGGCGAATAACCTTCAACTTTTGGGCAGCGGCGCCGGTAATTCCACAGGAACTTCTTCCTTTGGAAACCGGCAGGAAAGCAAAGAAACGGTTGATAATGACGGTGATAATTTTAACGACGATATTCCTTTCTGAATTAACAGCAGGAGTTATAAGGAGAATAACAGATGTCTGACGATAAATATATGGAAGAACGCGGTTCCCGCCAGGATCGGGATCGGGGTATGGATATGCAAATGGATGGCCGGGATTTCGATGATAAAACCGGCAGGAGTAAAAGCAAAGTTTACTTTAAGAAAAAAATCTGCCGCTTTTGTACCCAAAAGCTTAAAATCGATTATAAGGACGCCGATATGCTGCGAAAATTTATAACAGAACGGGGAAAAATTCTGCCCCGCCGCATTACCGGTACCTGTGCCAAACATCAAAGAGCATTGGCGGTTGCAATAAAACGAGCCAGGATAATTGCCTTGCTGCCTTTTGTGGCTGAATGAAATCTAATTGGAAAAAACGGCTTTATCACTAAAAGAGGTACGGGCGATTTTTCCATAAATCTAAGGTAGCTGTTCCAAAATCCGGCATTTCGGAACGGTTTCGAATGGCAATTTGTAAATTGTGGAAAATCCTGAAGGACAGCGCTACGGTGTTTTTATGAAAAATGCTATTTCCCGGGCAGGTATTGCGGTTTTCAGCGCTGTTGTCAGTGTTGTTTGCATAAGGACAGGGTTTTTTATTTTTCTGTTTTTGTTGCCCCTGGCGCTTTCGGCTTTTTTGGCTGAATTAAACGCTACTTCCGGCGGCAGTTCTGTAAAAACCGCATGGGCTTCAGGAATTCTTGCGGTAGCGCTAAATACACTTGTTGGAATATGGATATTATTATTTCGGGAAGGGGATTTTCTTGTTTTTCAATGGAATACCTTGTATTACTCGGTAATGGTTTTGGTTTTTACCTGGATAAATGCTCCTCTGGGAAAATATTGGATGCATAAAGAAGTTCCGTTTCGTATGACTGCAGGAGCTGGTTTCTGTGTTTTGATTTTTTTACCTGTATTTTATTATGTGATGCATAACGATGAACTTCAGTTTCTTTTTGGACGTCAGCTTGAAGCATTTGGAACCATATCTTCAAATTCAGGGCAAACAGGTTTAACAACAGAAGAATTACTTTCTTCTGTTCTGTATGTTATTCTGCGGGGAGGTATACCTCTTTCCTGTTTGGTATTTTGGTGGGTCAACCGTCAGTTTGCTTTGTTGATTGGAAGATTTATGCGGCGTACCCATACAGTTCAGCGGGAAACAATCCTTGGTTTTCGAGCTCCGTTTTTTTTGATTTGGATTTTGTCTTTTTCTCTGGCGGCAATACTCCTTGGAAGAATTGGAAATATTGAACTTATGGATATTACCGGCTGGAACATATTGGTACTTTCTGCTACACTGTTTCTTGTTCAGGGCGGAGCAATAATGATGCATTTTCTTATGCGGTTACCGCCCTTGCCCCGCATTCTTATTAATGTAGGGATACTATTCTTGCTTTTCAGGCCTGGAATAAATATTGCTGTTTTAGGCTTGCTTGTTCTTCTGGGAGTAATGGAAAATTGGGTGCCATTTCGTGTACCTAAAGAATAAACCTCCCGCCCTGAAGGGCGAGGTATCAGTAATTGTTGCTTGATTTGCAAGGAGGTTCGTTCTGTAAGGAAATTATTTAACTGTGGGGTTTGCTACCCAATGTATCGTAAATGTTACAAGATTTAAACGCCCTAAAGGGCGGGGTATTAAACCCCACTGCGAATAATAATGCCGCAGTTTGCGGTAGCCGGTCACCCCTACTCCGGGGGTGTGGGACGGGTTTCTCGTACCCTGTGCCGGAAATAAATGTTCAAGGAGTTCGGTTATGAAGGTAATTTTAAACAAAGATCTGGCTACTCTTGGTGAAGAAGGGGATGTAAAAGATGTTGCCAAAGGCTATGCCCGTAACTTTTTGTTTCCCAGAGGAATAGCGCTTCCTTTAAATGAAAGAACTAAAAAGCTTTTTGAAGAAAGAAGAGAGGAGATCGAAAACCGCAAGGCTGTTAAAAGAAATGATGCGGCAAGTCTTAAAGAAAAGCTCGAAGCGCTTTCGCTGGTACTTGTTATGCCGGCAGGTTCGAACGGTAAACTCTATGGAGCTGTAACGGCTCAAACCATAATGGATGAACTTGTCAAACAGAGTTTTCAGATTGAGCGGAAAAGAATTGAAATTCCCGGCAATACGATTAAAAGCATTGGGAAATACAAGGTATTGATTAAGCTGTATGAAAATGCTTTTGCCGAATGTTCAGTTACCATAGAAGGCCAGCCGGTAAAAACGGAAACCAAAGCATCCGCCGCACCCCAAAGACGAGGCCGCCGTGATAATTCGTCCGGTCCAAAGGACGCAGCGAGCGAAAGTTCGCACAGTACCCCCCAGGACAATCAACCAAAGAGTGACACTGCAACTCCGGCTAATAACGTTGCTGAAGTAACAGCACAGGATAACCCTGTATTATCTGGTACAGAGAATTCCGGAACGGTTAATCCGGCGGATACGGCCAATAACGCAGAATAGCATGCCAGCCCCGTTAAAGGATAAGATTCCGCCTCATAATGAAGAAGCGGAACAAGCTGCCCTTGGGGCTATATTGCTTGATAACAATGCCATAGATGCTGCTCTCCAATATATCAGGCCCGATGATTTTTATACAAACGCAAACCGCCGGGTATTTCAGGCTGTTCTTAATCTACATAACCAGGGGCAGCAAAAGTCGGACATTATTACAGTTGTTGCCGAACTGCGCCGGATGGGAGAACTGGATGCTTCAGGCGGCCCGGCATATGTAGCTTCATTGACAAATGCGGTACCTTCCAGTGCAAATATCGATCATTATGCAAAGCTGGTTCAGGACTGTTCCTTAAGACGGGCATTGCTCCGGGTTTCTGCAGAACTGCATACCTCTTCTTTTGATGAGTCGACAGAAGCAAGGTTGATTCTGGAGGAAACCCAGCAACATATTTTTGAACTCGGAGAAGATCGTTTACGGTCCACGTTTAAAAGCAGTCTTGAAGTAATGAATGATGCCTGGAATGTGATAGAAAAACGTTATCGATCCAAGGAAACTTACACCGGAATACCTTCAGGGTTTGATGATTTGGATTCGATGACTTCTGGTTTTCAGAATTCAGAGCTAATTATCATAGGCGCCAGGCCCTCTGTGGGAAAAACAGCTCTGGCCCTGACCATGGCTTCACATATTACCATGAAGAAAAAGATTCCAGCGGCATTTTTCTCTTTGGAAATGTCAAGCCTTGCTTTGGGTTTACGGCTTGTATCTTCGGAGTCAAAGGTTCCGTCAGAAAAGATACGAACAGGCTTCTACTCCAGCCGGGAATTGGGTGACGTTCAGGAGGCTGTTGGCAGGATTTATGATGCCCCCCTTCATATTGCAGATACTCCGGGGATGAAGCTACTCGATCTCCGTTCACAGGCCAGACGATCCTGTTCTCAATACAATGTACAGATTATTTTTATTGATTATATCAGTCTAATTGGCTCGGAAAACAGGGAATTGCCGCGGCATGAACAGATTGCAGAGATATCACGATCGCTTAAAAACCTGGCCAGGGAACTTAATATACCCGTAGTGGCTCTTTCTCAGGTTGGCAGGGAAGCAGAAAAACAAAAAAGAGCGCCTAATCTTGCCGATATCAGGGAGTCCGGCTCAATCGAACAGGACGCGGATTTGGTAATGTTTCTCCATCGGGAGCGGGCGCCCGATAAGGAAACTGACGGCAATACGGAATTGATCATTGCCAAACAGCGCAATGGGCCGGTGGGGAAGGTAGATATTGTTTTTAATCCCAAGTGCGCCCGCTTTGAATCTCTGGCAAAAGGTTACCAATAGTGTTATAATATAATATAGGGAGGAATCCAATGGCATTTATTGACGAGTATGAATTTGATATTCTGGAGAACGAATCTGAAAAGCTGGTAATCGAAGAATTGGGCAAACAGCTGGACGATTACAAAAAAACAATCTGCAAATGCAACACATGTGTGGTAGACATGGCTGCCATGGCGCTTAATGCGGTAAAGCCTCTGTACAGGGTGTCGCTTTTAGGCACACAATATGCTGCACAGGCCATGAACGAACATTCTTATGCAAAAGCATTGAAAGATTCAGTAACCAAGGCGATAGAAAAAGTACGGAAAAACCCGGCTCACGATTGATTATGGGTTCATAAAATCCGCATCCTGAAGTTTCCGCAGTTGCACTATTAGTGTGGTCTCATCCAGTTTAACATCATTATAGGTGATTAATGATCCTTTTTTGATGTCCTTAAGCATTTCTGTATTTTTGTTTACCAGACCTATAGGGAGTATATTCCTCTCTTTTGCTTCTTTGGCGGAAATAAATGTTCCGCGTATGGTATAGCCGCCGATTCCATCAAGTTTTTCTCCGGCTTTAAGATCCCGTTTTGCAATAGTTCCTGTCTCGGCTATCAATCCGGCACATGGGACAATGCTTGGCACATGATCAATACAGGCCTTGGCAACGGTAAGCGGCGTTTCAAGGCTGGTTAAATGATATGGCCTGTAGAGTACATAGTTAGGCCCGTTGCCCATACTGAGGTACTCAAATACATGGTTAATATTGGGGAGTTTTGATGTGATAATTATAAACACTCCCGGCGCTATGCCATTAATGTATTCTACTGTCCTGTAACTGGAAAGAATTCCTCCTCTCCCCTCACTTTTTAGTGAAAGAATATCCGGAAGATCCTTAACCTGGCCTGCAGCGCCATGAGCGCCCATTATGTCTGGAAGAAAACCCGTGGCATTGGCCATGGCGGTCATTTCCACCATCGTTTTTGTTCCATCCTTAAAAGAACAGAGCATCTTGGCGCTGGTACCCTTGCGTTTTGCCTCTTCTGCCACGGTTTCCGGAGTGCATTCATAGTCAATAGCATTGTTTTTGCCCTTTCCTATTACCTTCACTTCAAAGCCCAGAGCATCGGCAAAATCGTAAAGTTCCATAACTGCTCCCGGTTCATCACCGGCGCTTCCCGAATAAATTACACCTGCATTGTTGGCCATTTTATAAAGAATATGGCCTATGCAAACATCGGTTTCCACATTAAGCATAACAATGTGTTTTTTATTGTTAATTGTACTTACTGCGACTTTGGCGCCTGTTTCGGGTATTCCGGTAGCATCCACAACGCAGTGTATTGCATGACATTCAGTTGCAAGTTCATAATTTGCGGAAACTACAAATTTGCCGGAATCAAGAAGCTTGTTTCCTTCTTCAACAGTTTCCGCACGGGCAAAATCTTTGCCTTCGATCAGGCCTGCATCTTTATATGCATTAATTGCGCTGTCCGGTACTACATCTGTTACCACTGCCGGACGCATTCCTTTCATTGACATCATCTGGCTTACCAAACCCCTGCCCATTTGACCGGCGCCGACAATACCCGCAAAAATGGGCTTTCCTTCTTTTTCAAGTTCTGCGAGTTTATAATTCATTCCAACCATTTCTAAAACATCCTTCGGTTAAGATAAGATCGCCATACAGTATGGCAGAACCATTCATATGTTGATAATATCAATATCTACCATCTATAATATCAAAAGTGACCGTACATGAAATAGCTGAGCTTGCCGGTGTCTCTATCGGAACCGTTGATCGGGTGTTACACAAACGAGGCAGAGTCTCGGCAGAGACAAAAGCAAGAGTAGAGTCGATAATTGAACAATATCATTTTACTCCCAATCCTATTGCCCGGCGTCTGAAGTTAAATCGGCCTTACCGTTTTTGTACGCTTACCCCCCGCAGGGATCAGGACGCAGGTTACTGGGGACAAATTATTGAGGGTATTGAACGGGCTGCCCGCGAAATCAGGACACTGGGTGTTGAAACGGAAATAGCTGAATTCGACAGGTATGATCCGCTGTCATTCAAAAAAATTTCCGACTCAATACGCGCCGGAAAGCCTGATGGATTGCTTTTTGCTCCTATTATGCCGAAACGAACAAAGTCTTTTGTGGAATGGTTCTGTACGGAAAAAATACCTATTGTTTTTGTGGATTCCGATATACCGGAAACCAGTCCGTTATGTGTAATAGGACAGGATCCTTTAAGCGGGGGTTACCTGGCCGGCCGGCTTCTCCATCTTTTTGCCGGTACCATATCGGAACCTGTGGTGGTACTGGACGCTCATGGCGATGATTATCATATAACCCGCCGCCGCGATGGTTTTTTAAATTACGCGAAAAAAAATGGTTTTCCTGTTATAGTCAAGGAATATTCAGACTACGAAGATTCTGAGATTTCGGTGGAGGAAATAACCATGTTTCTGCGTAAACACCGGCATCTTTCGGGTCTTTTTATAACAAATTGTATGGCCCATCGTGTAGCAGAAGCAATGTCCCGTATGTGGAGCAAAAGCCATCCTTTTCTTCTGATAGGATATGATCTTATCCCCGATAACCGGCGCTTGCTGCATGAAGGCAGAATTGACGCTATCATTTCCCAGCGTCCGGAAGAACAGGGAAGAGAGGCTTTGCTGACATTGTTCCGTTCTGTTGTTCTGGAACAGACAGTGGAATCAAGGCGGGAAATACCGTTGGATGTGTATATTCGGGAAAACACTCCGCTGAATTGAAATTACCTAATACTCGCCGACCGTAAGGATGCATTAAGCCAGTCTTTCGAATCAAAGGCAAAAAAATCTGTTGACAGAGTGAAGTTATTATGTTATACTGCGTGTACGTTAACGCAGTTTGACGTTATAAAATTATTTTAAGGAGAAATGAATATGAGCAAAAAGATTGTTTCTATCGTTCTGGCTTTGATTATCGCTGTTGTATTCATAGGCTGCGGCGGAGGGCAGAAATCGCAGGATACAGGCAAGGGTCTTATAGGCGTAGTAATGCCAACCCGTTCGGAAGAACGCTGGAATAAAGACGGTGAAGCAGTAAAGGCAGGTCTGGAAAGATTGGGTTATGTTGTTGATTTGCAGTTCTCGGATGATGATATTCCCACACAGGTTCGCCAAATTGACGACATGATCACCAAAGGTGTTAAAGTACTGGTAATTGCATCTATTGACGGATCGGCTCTTTCCAATCAGCTTGCAAACGCCAGTGCTGCCGGCATCCCTGTAATCGCCTACGACCGATTGCTGATGCAATCACCCAATGTAGACTACTATGTGTCTTTTGACAATTACAAAGTTGGTTTGCAAATGGGCGATATACTTATTACCGGTCTGAACCTGAACCAGGCAACAACGGCAAAGCCGGTTGTTATCGAATTATTTGCAGGTTCTCCCGATGACAACAATTCAGTCGGTTTCTATCAAGGTGCAATGGACAGATTGCAGCCCTTTATGGACAAGGGTGTAGTCAGAATTCCTTCCGGTCAGATAGACAGAGCGGTAGTCGGTACCTTGCGCTGGGATGCTGCGGAAGCTCAAAAACGTATGGAGAATTTGCTTTCTGCTTTTTATTCAGGAAGCGAGGTGCTTGACGGTATATTGTCTCCCTATGATCCGCTCAGTCTGGCCTGTCTTGAAGCATGCAAAGCTGTCGGTTACGGCAGTACTCCCGGCAAACCTCTTCCGGTAGTAGGCGGTCAGGACTGTATCGTTGCCTCCTGTAAATCAATTCTTGCAGGTGAGCAATACGCAACTGTCCTAAAGGACACCCGTTCACTTGGAGCAGCCACTGTTGTGCTGATTGATGATATTATGCAGGGTAAGGCAATTACCGGTTTGGATACTTCGAGCTACAACAACGGAGCAAAGATAGTTCCTTCTCTCCTGCTTGATTCTGTAATTGTAACCAAGGATAATCTTAAAGAGGCAGTAGTTGATACCGGGTATCATTCTGCCAGTGAAATTGGACTGTAGAGCAAAGGAAAGGTAGTGTATTGTAATAACCAAATTTTTACAATACATTTTCCTCAATTCATTCTCGCAGAGTCGCAAGGACGCAAAGATATCTAGGGAATTTGTAAATTACGTCAGAACCTTTGCGTTTCAGCGCCTTTGCGAGAGTTATTATGGGAAGTAAAGTATTATTTGTTTTATAAATGTATAATGTAAAAAGGAGCGTTTATGTCCGAAAAGGCCGCGTTACTTGAAATGAAAAATATTACTAAGACTTTTCCCGGAGTAAAGGCTCTTGATAATGTTAACCTTTTGGTAAAACAACGCGAAATACATGCCCTTGTCGGAGAAAACGGCGCCGGAAAATCAACATTGGTAAAAGTATTGTCAGGGGTATATCCCCACGGAACTTATGAAGGCGATATTGTTTTTGACGGTAAGCATTGTGCTTTTTCCGATATCAAGCAAAGTGAAAAAACAGGAATTGTAATAATACATCAGGAACTGGCCCTTAGCCCTTATCTTTCCATAGCGGAAAACATTTTCCTGGGAGACGAGCGGGCCAAATACAATATTATTAATTGGAATAAAACGCGCGACGATGCGCTTATTTATATGCAAAAATTGGGGTTGGAAGAAAACCCGAATTTACAGGTGAATAAACTGGGTGTTGGCAAGCAGCAGCTTGTGGAAATTGCCAAAGCCCTTGCCAAAGATGCAAAAATCCTGATTCTGGATGAACCTACGTCGGCCCTTAACGAGAAAGATAGCGAACACTTGCTGCAAATTCTGCGGGAACTGAGGGATCAGCATGATATATCATCAGTGCTGATTTCCCATAAATTGAACGAAGTAGCAGCAGTGGCGGATAACATAACAATTCTGCGGGATGGTAAAACAATTGAAACGCTGAATGTAGAAAGAAAAACTGATGGCACAGCATCGATTAGCGAAGAACGAATTATCAAAGGAATGGTAGGCCGTGAAATTACCGACCGTTTTCCCAAACGGAATACTCCGGTCGGCGACATTGTATTTGAAGTAAAAAACTGGACAGTTTACAATCCCGATAATCCTGAACGAAAAAAGCTGGACAATATTAACATTACCGTTCGTTCCGGAGAAGTGGTGGGATTGGCTGGTTTGGTCGGCGCAGGACGTACTGAGTTAGCCACCAGTGTTTTTGGCAAGTATTACGGTGATAATATCAGCGGTGTTACGATGATTAACGGCAAGGAAGTAAATCTAAACTCAATTCCAAAGGCAATTGAACAGGGGCTTGCCTACATGACCGAAGATCGAAAGGAATTCGGACTTGTACTGATAGGAACCGTTAAAGAAAATACTACTCTGGCAAAACTGGAAAAAATAGCCAAAGGACGCATAATCAACGAACACGAAGAAATCGTAGTGGCCGAGAATTACTGTAAAAAACTCAATACAAAAACGCCGTCGATTTTACAGTTTGCAGGAAACCTTTCCGGCGGAAACCAGCAAAAGGTTGTATTGGCAAAATGGCTTTTTTCAGATCCCCGGATTCTCATTCTTGACGAACCGACCAGGGGTATCGACGTAGGTGCCAAGCACGAAATCTACATGATAATAAATGACTTGGCAGCACAGGGTATTGCCTGTTTGTTAATTTCCAGCGAAATGCCGGAAATTATCGGCATGTGCGACCGGATCTATGTTATGAGTGAAGGAAGAATTACCGCAGAAATGGAAGGCAAGAAGGCGACGCAGGAAGAAATTATGCGTAATATCCTGTCTAACTGATATAAGGAGGAATGATGAATACCTTATTGGTACTTATAAAGAAAAACGCACGGCAATACGGCATGGTTTTTGCACTTGCGGCCGCAATGATCTTATTGGGTATTCTTACCAATGGCATATTCTTCAGGCCGGTGAATCTGACGAACCTGGTATTACAAAACAGTTATGTACTGGTTCTTGCTGTCGGCATGCTTCTTTGTACCATTACCGGTAATGTTGATCTTTCGGTAGGATCTGTTATCTGCTTTGTTGGCGCAGTATGCGGCGTAATGATTGTTGATATGAACATAAATCCCTTTTTAACAATATTTGTAGCGCTTTTAATGGGGGCGGTTATAGGTATGTGGCAGGGGTTCTGGATTGCATTTGTTCATGTCCCGCCGTTTATTGCAACGTTGGCAGGTATGTTAATATTCCGCGGTCTTGGACAGGTTATTTTAAGGGGACAGACAAAAGCGCCGTTTCCGGCGGAATTTCAGGTAGTAGCATCCGGTTATATTCCGGATCCTCTGGGAGGTCTTTCTATAGGAGGAACAAAATTACATCTCTTTTCCATTGTAATTGGACTTTTAATAATAGCTCTTATCATCGTTAACGAAGTCATCAGGCGTAAAAAGCAAAAGGAGTATAATTTTGACGTGCTGCCCGGCGGTATCTGGATAATCAAGGTTACGGCGATTGCAGCTATACTTATGGCCTTTACCATTGTATTTGCCCTGTACCGGGGATTTCCGAATATTTTGGTTGTCCTGGGTTTTCTTATCCTTGCATATCAGTTTGTTGCCTCGAAAACAATACAGGGACGGCACATTTACGCTTTGGGAGGGAATGTAAAGGCAGCAAAACTTTCCGGTATCAAGACTGAATGGGTAATGTTCTGGATCTACACCAATATGGCTGTCCTTGCATCGGTAGCAGCTATAGTCTTTTCCGCCCGGTTAAATGCTGCCACGCCGAAAGCAGGCCAGGGTTTTGAGTTGGACGCTATTGCTGCATGTTACGTAGGGGGGGCAGCAGTTACAGGCGGCATCGGCACTGTTATCGGGGCAGTTGTAGGCGGTCTTTTTATCGGTGTTTTGAATAATGGCATGTCAATTCTGGGAGTAAGTACCGACTGGCAGCAATCGATCAAGGGTTTTGTACTTTTGGCAGCTGTTGCATTTGATCTTTATTCCAAAAGAAGAAGCGGTAAGTAGAGCTTGTTCCACCTGACCACTTAACAATGTAGTCGGATGGAACAGCCGCAGTAAAAAAATAAGAAAAACTTTATTGACAAGTTGGTATTAATGTGATATTATAAAAAAATGTGTACGTACACGCAATGTTGAGTACGTTTCGCAAATATTATGAAAGGAGACAGCAAATGAGAAAAAAAACTATTTTACTCCATCTGGTATTAATTATCGTATTGGGAGTGGTAGTTGCAGGCTGCGGAGGCAAAGGAGCCAGCAGCGCGAGCGGACCAAAAGATATCAGAATTGGCTTTGCACAATGTAAGGCGGATGAGTCTGACTGGCGCATGGCGAACACCAGGTCCATGCTGGATACATTCAAAGGTCCAGGTTATCAGTTAACCCTTTCTGATTCGAACAACGATGCAGCAAAACAGGTTGCCGACGTGCAGGGCTTTATTGATCAGGAATATGACTACATCGTCATCGCCGCCGTCAATATGGACGGCTGGGACACTGTTCTCAGGAATGCCCAGGCTGCAAAGATCCCCGTTATCCTGGTTGACCGTAACATCAACGCTCCCCAGGATCTCTGGACTAGCTATGTAGGTCCTGACTTTAAAGTAGAAGGCGAAAAAGCCACCGCCTGGATGGCAAAGCATTTCGGCAGCAACCCGGTCAATGTTGTAAACCTTCAGGGACAGCTTGGTTCGGGCGCTCAGGTCGGACGTTCCGCAGCTCTTGATGACGCCATTGCCTCCAACAGCAACTGGACACTCGTTGCACGGCAGACAGGTGAATGGAGTACCGATGTTGCAAAGCAGGTTATGACATCGTGGATTCAGCAGTACGGCAGCACGATCAACTGCGTGTATGCCGAGAATGACAACATGGCTGACGGCGCTATCCAGGCGCTTCAGGAAAGAGGCATTAAGGTCGGCGGAGCTGACGGCGTGGCGATTATTTCTTTTGACGCCAACAGGCCATATCTCCAGATGACCCTTGCGGGCCTTATCAACTGTAATGTTGAATGTAACCCACTGCACGGGCCCAGAGTCAAGCAGATCATCGACAATCTTGAAAGCGGCGGACAGCCCAAGAAAATTGAAATCATTGACGAAGAAGCTTTCTACTGGGATACAATCACCCAGGCGATTATTGACGCCCGCCAGTATTAATTAGATTTTTTTCAGTTCAGGGAATCCGGATAGCTTTGGATCCCTGAACTGATATTTTTTTTAAGGCGGCATGGCTCTATGAACACGGAAAAATCTGCACAAAACGATAACATTTTAAAAATGACCAATATTGGGATATCCTTTCCCGGTGTTCGTGCGCTTAATAAGGTTGACTTTACCCTGCGCCGCGGCGAGATCCATGCCGTTATGGGCGAGAATGGCGCCGGAAAATCGACGCTTATTAAGGTATTAACAGGTGTCTACGTAATGGATCAGGGAAACATCTGCCTTGAAGGAAATCAAGTGCATATAGGGTCTCCCCAGGATGCACAAAAACACGGGATAAGCACCGTTTATCAGGAAGTAAATCTTTGCCCGAACCTTACTGTTGCGGAAAATCTTTTCCTTGGCCGTGAGCCGCGCACGTCGGGCTTTATTGATTGGAAGAAGATTCATAGCAATGCAGCAGAATTATTCATGAAACTTAATATCCAGGTATCTCCCACGGCGCAGTTGGATAGCTGCTCCATTGCAATCCAGCAGATGATAGCGATAGCACGCGCTGTAAGCATAAATTGCAAAATTTTGATCCTTGACGAACCAACCTCATCTCTTGACGAACATGAAGTGCAAAAGCTTTTTGCGCTTATGAGACAGCTTAAACAACAAGGTGTTGGAATTATTTTTGTTACACACTTTCTCGACCAGGTATATGAGATTACCGATCGTATAACGGTGCTTAGAAACGGAGAATTGGTTGGTGAATTCAGAACAGAAAACCTGCCTCGATATCAGCTTGTGGTAGAGATGATAGGAAAGGATATTAATGAACTTAGTAATCTTAAGGTAGATAAAAAGGATATTAATGAATTTGAAGGCGAGGCGCCTCTTGTAGAGGCTCATAATTTTTCAAGCGGAGTTTCCAGGATAGCCCCTTTTGATCTTAAACTGTATAAAGGCGAGGTTGTCGGTTTCAGCGGTCTTCTGGGTTCCGGCCGAAGCGAACTGGTGCGTTCAATATACGGCGCTGACAAGGCTACTCACGGAAATCTGTTTTTAAAAGGCGAAAATATAAAGATAAAAAAGCCCATTGATGCTATGAAACAGGGAATGGCATATTTGCCCGAAGACAGAAAAGTTGACGGTATTATTTCCGACCTTTCAGTCAGGGAAAATATAATTATTGCCATGCAGTCAAAACGTGGAATTTTTAAAAGGCTTTCCCGGAAAGAAATGGAAAAGTTTGCCGACGAATATATTAAACTGCTAAGCATTAAAACTCCGGGCCGGGAAACGCCGGTTAAAAGCCTGTCCGGCGGTAATCAGCAAAAGGTTATTCTGGCGCGATGGCTTCTTACCAATCCTGAATTTATGATACTGGATGAACCCACCAGGGGAATTGATGTTGGTACAAAAACGGAAATTCAAAAGCTGATAATAAAACTTGCTTCCGAAGGCAAAAGCGTTGCCTTTATTTCTTCAGAGCTGGATGAGATGCTGCGTACCTGTTCGAGGATGGTGATTATGCGTGACCGCAGTAAAGTTGGAGAACTCTCCGGAAAAGACCTTAATCAGGAAACAATAATGCGGACAATAGCAGGAGGGGAACATGCCTAAGCATATGCCTGAATCCAAAGGCGGTAACAGGCTGTTAGAAAAAATTTCAATTCCGTCTTTCAGGATGATACGAAGAAACCCTATAGCTTTTTCATTGGCGGTTTTATTTATCGTCATGCTTCAGAATATTATTACCACCCCGACATTTTTCCAGATTTCAATAACCAACGGACTTCTTACGGGTTATATACCAATTATTCTTGATGATGCCAGCAAGCTGGTAATTGTTGCGCTTGGCATGACTCTGGTTACAGCGGTATCCGGAGGGCAGGATATCAGTGTAGGTTCCATTATGGCGATTTCAGCCGCTTTCTGCGGTTTGCTGCTGAATGGACCGGAATACAGAACCGATGTTTTTCACAGCCCATACGCATTAGCCATACTTGCCGGACTGCTGGGCGGTGCTGCATGCGGCGCTTTTAACGGTTTTTTGGTAGCGGTTTTAAAAATCCAGCCAATGATTGCTTCGCTTATTCTTTTTACCTGCGGGCGTTCGATTGCAAAATTAATCACTCATAGTCAAACTGTTTATATTATGAACCCGGTGTATAAATATCTGGGAGTTCAGTTGCCCGGCATTCCGATAAGAACGACAATTATTGTTTCCATTGCAATGGTCATTATTGTTTCTCTTGTTGTAAAACTTACAAGTTTAAAAATCAATATTGAAAGTATAGGCATTAACAGTTCGGCCTCTCGTCTTGTTGGCATTAACTCCACGCTTATTAAATTTATGGCGTTTGTTATGTGCGGTGTGTTGTGTGCTGTAGCAGGCCTTATGGGGTCGAGCAGCCTTGGAAGCGTTAATTCCGATGAATTGGGCAGGTACATAGAATTGGATGCCATTTTGGCAGTTGCTTTGGGCGGTACACTGCTGGGCGGAGGAAAATTCACCCTTGCAGGATCGGTTATTGGGGCATATACCATTCAAACTATTACCACAACATTGTATGCTATGCAGGTACGTGCCGATCAGTTGATGGTTTTTAAGGCAATTATCATTGTTGTAATTATCGTTATCAGCAGTGAGGTGTTTAAAGATAAGATTATTCAGTTAACCCGTAAAAAAAGTTTAGCGGAGGGATGATACAATGGACAATACAACGCCGCATCTTTCCATAAAACATAAAAATCTGAATAATGCGGGAATTTTGCTGATAATCACCATAACTCTTTTTCTTATCCTTTACATAACTTCCATAATAATGTTCAGAGAAAACAGCTTCGGAAAATATGTAATATTTTTCAATACGTTTTTTAACGAAAAACCGTATCTGTTGGCGATTTCTCTTGGTTTGACTGTTGTTATGATATCCGGGAGCATAGACATATCCGTTGGCGGAGTGGTAGGGCTGGTCGCTATGGTTATCGCCGTTATGCTTACAGAACACGGAATAAGCGCAATATGGACAATTCCTGCGGCATTGGGTATAGGTTTGGCGTTTGGTATAGTACAGGGTTTACTGGTTGCCTATATGAAAATCCAGCCGTTTATTGTAACATTGGTCGGTATGTTTTTTGCACGCGGCATGATCAGCGTTATAAGACCCGTATCTGTACCTATAACAAATACAACATTCCTTGGTTGGTCCGATGCAAAGTTGTACATTCCGTTTTTATACAATTTACGCCGGAACGGAACCCATGATGTTGCATATCTTGTTCCGGCAGGAATCGTTGTTCTGGTTGTTTTAATTGTAATAATTATAGTATTTAAATATACCAGATTTGGACGTTCTCTTTATGCTGTCGGAGGCAATGCACAAAGCGCTTTGTTAATGGGCATTAATCCGAAAAAAACAAAATTCCTGGCACATGTGCTGTGCGGTTTATTGGCCGGTATCGGAGGTTTGGTTTTTACACTTGGTATGCCGTCCGGCAGTCCAGATTACGGGCGGGGTTATGAAATTCACGCCATTTCGTCAAGCATAATTGGCGGTGCAATGTTAAGCGGCGGTGTAGGCCTTCCCATAGGTACATTTTTTGGGGTGTTGATAAATCTGCTTGTACAACGTGTAGTACCAATGCTTGGCCTTACTGAGGCGTCCTGGCCTACAATTATTACGTCGGCATTTTTGTTTGCATTTATAGTTCTGCAGAGCGTGTTGTCCATTGTCAGTAAAACAGACGGCGGCGTAACTCAGTTCCTGCCCGCTTGGCTGCGTTTAAAAAGTAAAAAGTAAAAAATACAATAATTTTAAGAGAGGATGATTATGGATCTTAAGCACTACGAATTTTGGTTTATCGTTGGAAGTCAGGATCTGTATGGGGATGAAACCCTTAAACAGGTTGCGGAACATGCCCGTATTATAGCGGATGAATTCAGCAAAGATTCGCTGCTTCCCGGTACAGTGGTTTTAAAGCCCACGGCAACAACACCGCAGGCAATTCGCGGACTTTTTGAAGAGGCCAATGCCGCGGAAAAATGTGCCGGAATTATTACCTGGATGCATACCTTTTCGCCGTCAAAGATGTGGATACAGGGTCTGACAGCAAACCGCAAACCGTTGCTGCATTTACATACTCAATTTAACCGGGACATTCCCTGGTCTTCCATAGACATGGATTTTATGAACCTGAACCAGTCTGCCCACGGCGATCGGGAACACGGACATATCCATGCAAGAATGCGGCTTAAGCGCAAGGTAGTAGCCGGATTCTGGCAGGACAAGGAAGTACGCCGCCGAATGGGTGTGTGGATGCGGGCAGCTTCCGCCTGCCTTGACGGCATGAATTCAGTAGTACTCCGTCTGGGAGATAACATGCGGGAAGTTGCGGTAACCGAAGGAGACAAGGTAACAGCGCAAATCAAGTTCGGCTGGCAGATAAATACCTGGGGTATCGGAGACCTGGCTGCCCGTTATGCGAAAGTCAGCGATACGCAGGCGGAAGCTCTTGCAAAAAACTATGCCGCTTCTTACGAACTTGCATCTGAACTTGCCCAGCCGGGAAATGCCCGCAGCGCCATGCTGGAACAGGCAAAAATAGAAATTGCCCTGAAAGAAATGCTTGAAACAGAGCACGCCGGGGCTTTTACGACTACCTTTCAGGATCTTCACGGTTTGCCGCAGCTTCCGGGACTGGCTTCACAGCGGCTTATGGAACAGGGCTATGGTTTTGGAGCCGAGGGTGACTGGAAACAATCCATGCTTACCCGTTCTGCAAAAGTTATGGCTTCGGGTCTGCCCGGCGGCGTTTCTTTTATGGAAGATTATACCTACCACTTCGAACCCGGTAACGAATCGTCTCTTGGCGCTCATATGCTTGAGATATGTCCTTCGATCGCACAGGGTAAACCCCGTATTGAAGTACACCCTCTTGGAATCGGCGGAAAGGGGGATCCGGCACGCATGGTGTTTGATGCCGCTCCCGGTCCTGCAGTATTGGCGACTCTCGTGGATCTTGGCGACCGTTTCCGGATGATAGTCAACGAAATTGAAACCGTTAAAATTGAAAATGCTATGCCGAAACTGCCGGTTGCCCGTGCTCTTTGGAAGCCTTATCCCAGCTTGAACGAAGCCGCAGAAGCCTGGATACTTGCCGGCGGAACACATCATTCGGTGTACGCTGCCGCCCTTACAACAGAGTATTTCAGGGATTGGGCGGAGATGAGCGGCATTGAGTTTGTACTCATTGATCGCTATACAAAGCCGGATCGGTTAAAAGATGAACTGCGCTGGAGCGAGGCTTACTGGTCAGGACGGTAAACCATGGACGCATATAAAACCCTGAGGGAAGAGGCTTTTGAAGCGAACCTTGAAATAAAAAAGCAGAATCTTGCCATTTACACATGGGGTAATGCTTCGGCATTTGATCCGGACAAGGGGGTTTTTGCCATTAAACCGTCCGGAGTTCCCTACGATGAATTAAGTCTTGAATCTATGGTACTGGTTGATCTGGCGGGTAAAGTTATTGAAAGTAGTCTTAATCCCTCTTCCGACACCAAAACCCACCAGGTCTTGTATCGGGAATTTTCCGGCATTAAGGGCATTACACATACCCATTCGCCTTATGCAGTAGCCTGGGCTCAGGCACATAAGCCGGTTCCGGTATTTGGCACAACACATGCAGATCACGGAACAGAGGAAGTTCCCTGTACGGAATTCATGAGTCCGAAAGCTGTCAAAAACGACTACGAGCTTGAAACTGGGAATCTGATTGTTGAAAGCTTCAGAAAGAAAAAATTGAATTCAATCCATGTAAACATGGTATTGGTAGCAGGTCATGGGCCATTTACCTGGGGAAACAGCGCAGCTCAATCGGTGTATCATGGTGCGGTACTTGAGGAAATCTGTAAAATGGCGTTTCTTACATTGCGGCTTGATCCACAGGCAAAACCGCTGCCTGAACATATCATCAAAAAACACTGGGAACGCAAACATGGGCCGGATGCATATTATGGACAGCAATAGTATAAAAAAACATACGAAACTTGAATTCCGTTGTGTAATAAAATGATAAGGAGTTAAACATGGCGGAATATGTACTGGGAATTGATGACGGCACAGAAAGTATTAGAACCAGTATATATAAACAAGCGGGAAGGTATCCGGTTCTATCATGGCGATCACCACCCTAATTTTGTAAAAAACTTCCTAAAGTGTTTTCCGGAATTCCTTTACTTTGTCCATAAATTCCTTTACTCGTGCTTCATCTACAGGATTGAAAAACTTGCCGTCTTTTTTAAAGGTTGTACCGGTAACAGCCCCATCGGCAACAGAAAGCTGTTGCTCAATATTGGAAAGCCTTACGCCGGTATTTGCAAAAACCGGCGTATCGCCTGCTACTGTTTTAACAGACTTTAGGGTTGAAGAATCTGTTTCAGCGCCTGCGGTAAGGCCTGAGACACATAATGCGTCGGGAAGATTGTTAAATACCGTGGAACGGGCAATATCTTCAAATTTTCTTCCGCCAAGGTATACGGCGGCTTCAGGGACTATATTAAAGAGGAGTTTAACTTTTTGCGCTCCAAGTCTGTATTGATGCCGGATTACTTCGCCCGCATTTGTATTCCAAAGGCCGAAATCGGAAGCATACACACCGGTAAAAATTTCACGTACAAAGTATGCGTCAGTTGCCATAGCCAGGTCTATAGATGCCATTGGATCCCATAAAACATTTACTCCATGGGGAATGGTGATGTCTTTTTTCAGTTCGCCGATAATCCTTGCCATGGCCGTATAGGTAACCGGTTCTACTTTGGTAAGGTAGGGCAGACTGAATTCATTGGAAAACATTACAGCATCCACACCTCCTCTTTGTAGAGCAAGAAGATCGGCCCGGGCTTTTTCAATAACCCAGGGCATACCTTTTTCACAGTCATATCGGGGATCTCCGGGCAAAGCCTGGAGATGACACATTGCAATAACCGGTTTTTTTACCTTAAAAACATCTTCGAGCCAGCTCATTTTTTCCTCCGGAAAAGTCTTTTTGTATATGACATTATAACATAGGATACAAAACTATAGCAATTGAAATATCATCACTATTAGCGGATTGTATGCCGTTTTGGGCTTGTCTCAAAACTGCCAGGTGAGTCGTGCTTCACCACTTTGCTATCTTCGCGTTCTTTGCGAGAAAATATTTACAAGTCAGATAACGAGAAATTTATAGCAATTATTTGGCGTACTTAAACTCCCCGTTATCCTCACATGCCCAGAAGTCGGCATAGCTTACTTTCCACGGGCTTTTTCCCAGCTTGTCTATGGGGATTTTGTTTTTAATCAGATGCTGCCAGTGGCCTTTGCCGCCTATATCACCCTGATACACAATGCCAACCGGCACGCCGTCGCGAAGAATTATCTTCTGGTAGTTCCTGCGATCTTCGCGGATAAGGACATCGTCCCCTTCCTTTGGGTTAAACTCACCCACGGAAAGCGTTGCAAGGTCAAAGAAATTCACCGTGTTCTTGATTGCAAAGCGATCTTCGTAGTTAAGGTTCCACCCGGAGATGTTCCGCCCGACAAGCTGTCCCTGAATCTGAGCGTTGGGCCAGATGCCCGACAGACCCGCAGCATCGCCGCAGGCATAGATGCCCGGAACGCTGGTTTGCAGCTTGTCGTCCACCACAATGGCTCTTTCTGTTTTGATAACGCCGACGGCATTGGCGTCATTGCTTCCGCAAAAACCAATGGCAGGGCGCACACCGACGGCAAGAATTACCATGTCGCAGGGAATCGATTCACCTGACTCAAGTTCTACGGAGTTCACGGCATCGGCATTACCCTTGGTGTTTACCACTTTTTTCGCAAGGAGGAATTTTACTCCGTGGCTTTCAAAAAGCTGCTGGTAGCTTTCCGCAGCATGGGCGTCAAGGTTGATCGCCAATATGGTGGGAAGCATTTCCACAACGGTTATATCAAACGTTTTCCCAAGCTTTTCTCCCAGTTCCAGTAATCCCGCAACGGCATCCAGGGCAACAAGGCCGGCGCCAATTACGGCAATCTTCTGCGCGCCTTTTGCCGCATCCGCTATTGCCCGTGCGTCGGACAAATGCCGGAGACCGTACACATTTTTCGCCGTCTTTAGATCGCCGACAGGCGGCGTAAACGAATTGGAACCGGTCGCAATGATAATTGTATCGCCCTGGGCGATTTTCTCTTCACCGCCGTATACCGTCTTGGTTTCTCCGTCGATGCGGGTTACGGTCTTTCCTTTAATCCAGCTAAAACGCCGATAGCTTAAAAGGCCGTCGTTAATAAAATTGATACTTTCCGCTGTCCGTTCGCCTGAAATAAACCGATGGAGCATACAGCGTGAATACACTTCGGTGTCTTCGGAAATCATCACAACGGTGTCGTCTTCTGTTTCCTTTAGCAGGGTTCGTGCTGCGGCAACTCCGGCCGCCCCTGCGCCGATTATCACGTGGTTCATAAAGCGGCCTCCTGCCAGAACACTTCTTCTACATGCAGCGCCTTTTTGGGGCAGGACCTGACGCAGTTTGGGTTAAACTCATCGTCTTTGCAAAAATCACACTTAATAATTTCCCTGTTGGTATGGTTTGGCTTAACATTCCCGTAAGGGCAGTTCATAACGCACATAAAACATTTGCCGCAGCGTTCCTTGTCGTACAGCACCTGCCCCGTCGAGGGGTCTTTTTTCAGCGCACCGGACATGCACGCGTTAACGCAATCGGGAACCGGACAATGACGGCAGAACACCGGAACATAGCCACCCTTGCCGTCTGCGGTAATTTCGTGCCGTGCGGTGTTTGCCGGATCGGCCAGGTTAAGGTCGTAGATCGAACCCTTAATCACCTGCCCCTGATTGTTAAGGCGATGAGCATTCATACAGGCAAGGCTGCAATTCTTACAGCCGTCGCACTTGTCCCTTTCGATAAATATTCGT
>WRIB01000039.1 GCA_009782955.1 Treponema sp.
TGGGAAAAATAAATCCCATGTGATTAGTATATTGTTTTATAACATTAATAGTATTATTCAGAATAAACAAATCTAACTTGTCACCAAGAACAATATAATCGTGATTTTCTAAATATTCGTTTTCATTCAGGTAAGTAATGGCATTATGAGGATCTTGCGGAGTTACAATTATTCTATGATTGTTTTTATCTAAAAAGTCTATCGGAGAGGCCACTATCCATTTGTCAAAAAACAATTGACCTTGTTTATTTATATCAATATCAACACATCCAATTACGCGATTTACCAAATCCGGCATAATATCAAGGAGTTTTTCTGCATTGGGGCAACATCCAAATATTACCAAGTTGGAATTTTGTAGAAAATCATGCAACATTGTAATCATTACGTTTCTTTGAAACTCTGAATAATTTCACTTATGGGTTTTCTGCTCAAGCGGACAAATTATAGCCGTATTTTTTTAAACTGTAGGATGCAATACTGTTGAAGGCATTAACATCCTCTTGGGTCAAGATAATGTTAAATTTTCCAACTTCACTTGCTGACGGAGGTTCTAGTGTTTTTTGCTTCCATGTAATAAACTCTGCAGGTTCATGATCGTTTAAGTTTAGATAATAATTAAGCATATTACAGTCATAATCAACTCCAATAAAGCTGGCAGCTTTCTGAAGCGTCTCAACAGGTTGTTTTACAAGATCTTCGTATCGGATTTCAATTACCTGCATTGCCTCAATTTCATCCAACTGTTTAGAAATAAGTGATATGTTGGACTCCCATTCCAAAGCTATTTCAGTTATTGTTGAAGGTAATTTCGGGGCATAAATGGATTTTGAATCTAGGCTTGGTAGCTTAAGATATGAGCAAGCAACATCTCTGCCGTCACGAACGATATGTATAAAACGGCAATGCGGGAATATACTATGTATATCATTAATATGTTTTAAATAAAAATTATTTTTATCTCCCCATATATATATTGATTTATTTTTTATTGCTGCATAATGTTCATAAACAGATGAAATTATTTCTTGATAATTGCTGCACTCAGCGTTGATTATATATTCACGAAAGCTTTTCAAATCAAATGTCCATGTTTCAAATTTTCGACATGTGTTTAATTCATTAACAAATTCATTCACTATGTTATAATCCGTAAAGTCTGATTGCATATATTTATCTTTTAACCATATTGTAAACCCGCATTCAGGCGGTACGGTGATATGAGGATGTGCGTTAAGCATTAACCGTAACAGTGATGTTCCTGATCTTGGATTACCAATTATAAAAAACTGAGGTTTCATTAAAACCTGCGTTATCTCTCCTTTAGTTTAAGCATTCAAGTCGTATTATTTTTATTATGTTGTTTACATCATCTTCGTTTAAGCCATGATGCATCGGCAGGCAAATTACAGTATTCGCAAATTTATTCGCTATTGGCAATTTATCTGGATTTGCAGAATCTAAATCTTTATATGGGGTAAATGTACTGATTAGTGGATAAAAATACCGTCTTCCGTAAATGTTATGAGACTTTAATTTTTCATATAGCTTATCTCTGTTTATACCATATTCTTTTTCATTAATGAAAATAGGGAAGTAGGTAAAATTGGATCTAATATCAGGGGTTTCATCTAAAATGGTTATCCCGGGTATATCATTAATTTTCAGTCGGTATTTCAATGCTATCTGCCGTCTTTTTTCAATGGTGCTGTCAAGATATTTAAGATTTAGCAGACCCAAAGCAGCCCGAATTTCGTCCAGCTTTCCATTTATTCCTGGCATTAATACTTCAGCCTCACCTGCAAAACCGAAATTTTTTAGATAATCAATCAATTTTTTGACTTTCTCGTCATGACAAACTAAAGCGCCACCCTCAGCCGTATTATAGGTTTTAGTAGCATGAAAACTAAGTATTGATAAATCACCTTCTGTTAGTATACTTTTCCCGTTTTTTTCTACACCGAAGGCATGAGCAGCATCGTATATAACTTTTATACCATGTTCATCTGCTATTTTTTGAATTCCTTCAGTGTTACATGGGGTTCCGTACACATGAACCGGCATAATTGCCGTTGTTTTAGGTGTAATTGCCGCTTCTATTTTGTTATGATCAAGATTACCCGTTTTTTCTTCTACATCAACAAAAACAGGCTTAATGCCGTTCCACCATAAAGCATGAGTAGTTGCTACAAAACTATAAGGTGTAGTTATAACTTCTCCAGTGATATCAAGTGCCTGTAATGCTATCATTAATGGTAAAGTTCCATTAGTAAAAAGACTGATGAATGGAACTTTCAAATACTCGCAAAGCGCTTTTTCCAATTCTTTATGATAAAAACCGTTGTTGGTTAGCCATTTACGCTCCCAAATATCCTTTAGGTAGGGGACAAATTCTTCCAGTGGTGGAAGAAATGGTTGGGTTACGGTAACTGAATCTTTCATATCTATAATGAAATTGCCAATAACACAGTTTCCTCGCAGTGTATTGATCCATGTTTAAGATAAAATTTATAATTTAGGCCCAATGAATTTAAATGTTCTGAAATATTAACAGTGTCATCCAAACTGTGATAAATGCTAATTGCCAATTTAGGCCGGAATCGTTCTATGGTTTTTCTTGCGCCTTTTAAAGCGGATAGTTCCGAACCTTCAATGTCCATTTTTATAAAATCAACTTTTTTCAAATTATAGTCCTCGAAAAAAGTATCAATATTAATTGTAGTAACAACATCCGAATTTGTATCAGGTTCTGTAATAACCCTGCTTCCAGAGCCGCTGTCAAGAAAATGTAGTTCTCTATTATTAAATTCATCCAATGGATAAGGTATCAATGTAATTTTATCATTAAGATTGGCATTTAGTTCAATGTTTTTCTTGAAAATATCAATGTTCCTTGGGATAAATTCAAAACTGTATACATGGCCTTTCTCGTTTAAATCATTGGCAAAAAACAAAGCAGTATCACCATAGCAGGCACCACAATCAAGCACTATATCCTCTGCATTGATTTTTATTTTGATATTCTCGTCAATATATTCGTATTGCTTTACTTTTAAATGATTATATATTCCTTTTGTGTTGTAAAAAATTGAAATTGGAATATTTAAATCCAATAAATTATGTTTATATAAACGATCATTTTCAAATCCCGGATATGGTATTTTTATATAGTCCGAAGGAATTTTGTATTTTTCTAACGATTTAATTCCATTCCAGTATTCGGGGGTATTTAATGGTAGTTTGCATTTTTTGTATCCTAAAACCCTGTATGCAATTAATTCCACCAGTAATTCTTTAGACCTCTCATTTTCAAGAAGATTGTATAATTTCTCTATTCCGTTTAGGTATGGTAATAATGAATTAAAAGAACATCGATATTGGTCTGTTGTCAATTGAATTTCTTTGATATGCAAAATCTTTTTTACAAGTTTTTTTATTTTTGATAATATTTTTACCTTTTCTCTTTTTGCTCCGAATCTATAAAAATCGTAATTTTCATCATATTGGTTTACAATATTTTTTAGGATTTTGTCAATCAAGGAATTGTAAAAGTTTTTCATTTCCATAAAAGCCTGCTTTTATATTTATAAAACAATATTCTAACCAAGTAAAAGAAATGATATTGGATTATTATAATATTTATGTTTCAAGTATTATCCGCTATCCATGAAAGATAAGTGCCGTAATCTGTTTTGTAAGATAAAGCTATTTTTTTAAGATCATGCCCGGTAATCCACCCGTTTAAATAGGCTATTTCTTCGATGCAGGAAACATACATACCCTGTCGTTTTTGAATGGTGGCAATAAAATTTGACGCTTCAAGTAAACTGTCATAACTTCCCGTATCAAGCCACGCCATCCCTCTTCCCAGAATCTCTACAAAAAGATTCTTTCTTTTAAGATATACATTGTTTACAGCGGTAATTTCAATCTCCCCACGCTCTGATGGTTTTATGTTTTTTGCGATATTGATTACTTCATTGTCGTAAAAATACAGTCCAGGTATAGCATAATGGGATTTGGGGTTTTCTGGCTTTTCTTCTATAGAAAGAGCTGTTCCATCTTTGGCAAATTCCACAACTCCATAAGCAGCAGGATCTTTTACAAAATAGGCAAAAACAAGCCCGCCTCCCGTTTGAGAGATCTTTAAGGCGGAGTTTTTTAAAGTGGAACCAAAGCCCTGGCCGTAAAAGACATTGTCTCCCAATACCAAAGCACAATTATCGTTGCCAATAAATTCGTCGCCCAGAATAAAAGCGTCTGCAAGTCCCCTGGGACTTTCCTGAATGACATAATCAAAGCGCATTCCAAGCCATGCACCATCGGCAAATAATTCTTTAAACAAAGGGATATCTCTGGGAGTAGAAATAATAAGGATTTCTCTTATTCCCGCCAGCATTAAAACCGAAAGTGGATAATAAATCATAGGCTTGTCATAAAGAGGAAGTATCTGCTTGGATACCGCCTTTGTTAAGGGATAAAGTCTGGTACCGGATCCTCCGGCAAGAACAATACCTTTCATCTCTTACATCATTACTCAATTTCACAGTCGAAAATATTTGGTCTAACGACTCCAGGCCACTTTCCATGCCAGTCTGAAGCATTACGTTCTTCTTCTATCTCAAATGAATTTGCATGTTCATGGAAAAACCCGGATGAAGAAGTAGTTATAAACATATTACTTACATAAAAAGAACCATCGTTCATAAAATTTGCTGGAATGGAAAAAACAGTTTTATGTAGTCCTTTTTTCATGGCGAGTTCTTTAGAAGCTATTGCAAATACACATGAATTATTATTATCATATAAATGCATACTTACATGAATCTGTAAAGTATCTTCAAGGCACCAAAATTCTGTAATAATCCTAAAAGCCGTTTTTACTGTAAGTTTTTCACCGTCAAATTGGATATAAGCGCTTTTTACCTTAATTTCCTCTGTACCTGGCGCATTTTCAAAATCCCAGTAATTATTTACAATTCCTTTTTCTGTATTATAAATTGAATATTTATTTACTGCATCAAGTATATTTCCCTTGAATTCTATTTTGCCTTTCTGTAATATAATACCGTGGGAACACAGGCTCTTAACAGCCTGTAAATTATGACTTACAAACAATACCGTTTTGCCTTGCCCGGTACTCAAATCCTGCATTTTACCCAATGCCTTTTTCTGAAACTCTGCATCTCCCACAGCCAATACCTCATCGGCAATAAGTATGTCACAGTCCAGATGAGCGGCAACTGCAAAGGCCAGACGAACATACATACCGCTGGAATAACGCTTAACCGGGGTGTTAATATAGTGTTCAATTCCGCTAAAATCGATTATGCTGTCTAACAGTTCATCAATTCTTCGTTTTTTCATTCCAAGGACAGCGCCATTCAAATAGATATTTTCCCTGCCGGTTAATTCCCCATGGAAGCCGGTACCTACTTCCAGAAGACTTGCTATTTTCCCTTTTAATTTTACCGTACCTTCGGTAGGAGCGGTAATACGGGACAGTATCTTTAATAAAGTACTTTTACCGGCGCCGTTTTTTCCGATTATACCTATACGATCGCCCTGTTTTATGTCAAAACTTATGTCTTTTAGGGCCCAGAAATGATCTTTATCCCTGTCATATCTATCATCGCCGATTTTTGTGTGCGGATCTTCTTTGCCAAGTTTACGGGCAAAAAAACTTTGAATATCCTCCCAAAGTGTTCCATTGTTAATTACTCCAAGGTGGTACATTTTGGAGAGGTTTTCAATCCGGATTACTGTATCAGACATAGTTAACTCCGATAAAAAAAGCTTCTTTTCCATTAGCTGAAGTAAAAATGTCTATTCTTTGCGCACTGATTTTGTCACAGATAAAACGTCTTACCTGTATCTCCCGCATAATGTTTTTATTGATTTTTTCTTGTTCTGTTATGCGCATTGTTATATTACATCAATAAATGTTTGTTGATTCTGGTTAAACAGGATTAATCCTGTAAAAACCAGCAAAACGGTAAGTCCAATGCTTGCAAGTATCATAAGGCCATTTACGGAAGCAATTCCGAAGAACCATAACCTGAATAGTTCCATTGGCGCACAAACGGGGTTTATATAGGCAATCCAACTGAAATGTTTGGGAATTTCTGAAAGAGGGTACACTACCGGAGTTGCATACATGGCTAAACCAAATGCAAAAGATACCACATTCCTGAGATCGCGGTATTTAGTGGTCAGGGAAGAAACAATAATTCCCGCTCCAACGCCAATAGCTGCAAGCCAGACAACAAGAAAGGGGAAAAGAAGCATAAACCATGAAGGTTTTACGGGAACACCGGTAAACAGGTTATAGACAAGAATCACCAGTAACATGGCAAACTGGACGCCGATTTTTATACTGTTGCTAAGCACATAATTAATGGGAACCACCATGCGCGGAAAATATACCTTGCCAAAAATACCGGAATTATTAATAAACACACTGCAGGAATCATTAAAACAATTGGAAAAAAAGTTCCAGAGCATGGTTCCCGAATAGTAAAAAAGGGTGTAAGGGATGCCATCGGTGCCGATTTTGGCCAGCCGCCCGAAGATAAAGGTGTACATTACTGTAGAAACAAAAGGACTGAGAACAAACCATAAAGGGCCAAGGATCGTTTGTTTAAATTGGGTTACAAAGTCCCGTTGAACAAAAATTAAAATTAAATCCCGGTAACGCATTACTTCTCGAATTTGCAGATCCAGGAGTTTTCGCTTTGGTTTTATTACCAGCGACCAGTTTTCTTCTGTCAAGTTTTATCTCCGTTTTCGTTCACCCTGCCATGCACTCTGGCCGGGTTACCGTACACTACCGTGAATGGGGGAACATCCCGGGTTACCACACTGCCGGCGCCGACAAGCGCATACTCTCCGATGGTAATACCGCAAACAATCGTTGCATTTGCTCCGATAGAGGCGCCTTTCTTTACTATGGTTTTTTTATATTCATTTTTCCGTTCGACAAAAGCCCGCGGATTTATTACATTGGTAAAAACGCAGGAAGGACCGCAAAATACATCATCTTCTATAATTACATCATCGTATACAGAAACATTGTTCTGTATCTTTACCCCATTGCCGATAACGGCACGGGAACCTATATTTACATTCTGTCCCAATGTACAATTTTTGCCAATTTTTGCACCGTTTAAAATATGGCAAAAATGCCATATTTTTGTGCCTTCGCCGATCTCGGCTCCTTCATCTACATAACTGGATTCATGAACATAACAGGGAGTATTATTGTTCATTTTCGGTAAAATTCCTTAATGCTTTCACACACATAAACGGCTTCGTCTTTTGTCAATTCCGGAAACATGGGGAGTGCGAGCGCTGTTTTACATAACCGTTCTGCAACCGGAAAATCCCCCTTTTTATAACCCAGGTATTCAAAACATTTTTGTAAATGAAGCGGAACAGGGTAATAAACCGACGTACCGATTTCTTTTAATTTCAGGTGTTCTTCAAGCGCATCCCGCTTTTCTGCCTGAATGCAGAAAACATAATTTACTTCTTTGTTACCGTTTTTAACAACCGGCAGCTTTATACCGGTAATATCTTTCAGCATCTCCCGGTAGATGGCGGCATGTTCCGCTCTCTTGCCGATAGCGTTATCAATATGTGATAACTTAACCTTCAGTATGGCTGCCTGCAGTGTATCAAGCCGTGAATTGTACCCGATATAATCATGGTGGTATTTTTTTAAAGAACCATGCGTCCGGTAACTCGTTGCCTTTTTATACAATTCTTCATTGTTGGTAATAATCATACCGCCGTCACCGTATCCGCCGATAGTCTTGGTCGGGAAAAATGAAAATATGCCAAAATCTCCGATAAGTCCTGCATGTTTGTATTCGCCGCCATACATTGTCCGCATGCCAAAGGCTTCAGCCGCATCTTCAAGTACCGCAAGGTTGTTTTTTTTCGCAAGTTCCATACATGCTGCCATATCAGCAGTCTGCAGAAAAAGATGTACCGGCAATATTCCCTTGGTCTTGCCCGTTATCCGGTTTTCTGCATCCTTCATATCCATACAGAAGGTGTCTTCATTTATATCGCAGAATACCGGCTTTCCGTTCAGACGAGCAATGCAGGATGTTGAAGCAAAAAATGTAAAAACGGGAGTAATAATTTCTGCTCCGTTTTTAAATTCCAGTATATCGGAAGCGATTACAAGCGCATCACTGCCGTTTGCAACGCCAACGGCATATTTTGCACCGGTGTAATTACAAAATGCTTTTTCAAATTCCTGAACTTGTTTTCCAAGAATAAAAGCGCCGGATGCAATAACATCGGCAATGGCCCTGTCAAATTCCTCTTTGTACAGTTTGTATTCCCTTGTAGCGTCATAAAATGGTACTTTCATTTTGTAAAATATCCTTCCATTTCCGTTGTTGAAAAATCGCAGGGCAGATCAACGGCCTTTCCCGTTTTTTGTGATTTATATATCGCCAGTATCAGTTCCAAAGCTTTTCGGCCTTTTTCTCCCGAAACAAGCGGTTCGCAGTTTTGATCTATGGCCAGGATAAAATCCCTGAACAGGGCAGAATGTCCGAAACCATATACGGTGGGGGGATTTTTTTCTGCGGGATTTATTACTTTTTCTTCGGTATCGCCTATGGTTTCTGCATCGGCAAAGCGCCATGTTTCCATTTTGTTTACCGCGATACCGCCGATTACGGCCGAACCGGTTTCTCCAAAAATCGAAAGTGTTTCGTTAAGATTTTTGGGAAATACACAGGCGCTTCCTTCGACAATGCCGATGGCACCGCTTTTAAACTCAATGATGGCTGCCCCAAAGTCTTCTGCTTCAATGGGACGCATAAATTGACGGGTCTGGGCCTGTACACGTACTGCGTCTTCGCCCATTATCCACTGTAAGAGGTCAATGCCATGAGTGCACTGATTCATTAAAGTTCCCCCGTCTTGCGCCCATGTACCCCTCCAGGGAGCCTCGGCGTAATAGGAAGAGCCCCTGTTCCAGCGTACCTGAATCATACCGTGGAGGAGCCTGCCAAAACGACCGGCTTCGATTGCCGCACGCAGCCGCTGAACCGGCTCGTTAAAACGGTTCTGAAAACATACCGCCAGTTTTTTGCCGGTATTTTCGGAAGCAGTGATCATCATGCCGGCGTCTTTTGCCGAAAGTGCCATGGGCTTTTCACAAATTACGTGTACGCCGGCATTCAGGCAATCAATGGCGATTTCCGGATGCTTGCCGGATTCAGTCGCAATGGTAACAATGTCCGGTTTTTGTCCGGACAACATTTCCCGGTAATCGGTATAAATATCAATATTTGCATCAGAAAACTTTTTTTTGTATTCTTTTTCTTTTTCTTCAGCTCTGGGTTTTATGGGATCACACACAGCAATCAATTTTAATTTGTCAGCATTGTCGGCAAAGCCTTCAATATGTTTAAAACTGATTCTGCCGCATCCTATTAGTGCTATTGAATACATTTATAAAATCCTTGCAAAAATATTATCAAGCTATTCATGGAATGGGCTGCTATAATGTATACCTGAGTTTTCCGCTGAAATTGATGCCAACTATAACGCTGAAGGGCCGGTTATGCTCGTCTGCATTGTTCCGGTAATAGTTGCTTCTGTCACCGTCTTCCGTTCGTTTCCCCAAAGCCATGGGGGTAGAAACGGAAATGTTAATGTCACCCAATTTAATGCTTATCCCCGGTACCAGCCAGACAGATTTTCCTTCGTATGTATAGAGAGCCTGACTGAATATGCGCATACCGATAAACCCGGGCCGTATTACAAAACCCAGAGCTGCGTTAAGACCTTTAAATAAATCTACAGTAGATTCTTCCAGTACTTCTGTTCTTGGCCTCCACCAGACAGAATCGGATTCTCCGTTATAAAAAACTTCTCCCACAAGGGATATTGTTCCGTTAAAAAAATCCTGAAGAAACCCAAGATTGCCGGAAAAATGGGGATTGTCCCAGGTTTCATGCGAAACAGCAGCAAGTGCTTCGCTGTACAGTTCGGTATTTCCAATGGTAGTTTTTATCGAAAGAAAAAAACGCAAAGGCAATAATCTATGGTACATAAAGCCAACGTCAATGTCGGCTGCTTCCATGGCCAGGTTGTACTTTGCACCAAAAGCAAATTCTTCAATGGTGGGGGATGATTTTACATCCATATAACCCCATCTTGTCATGGCCAATAATTCAAGGCCTCCTATCCCTTTGGGTATTATTAATCTTCCTGTATAGGCATCTCCCCAGTTTTTTTCATCATTGGGATCATTGGGAACCAGGGCGGGAAGATTGGTAAACGGAAAGAAACGTGAAATACCCCAGTTGGTTTCATAGAGTCCTGCCTTTAGGAATGCCTGGCCCCAAAAATCGTGTTCAAAGTAAAACTCCTTTATGGAAAAAATTGATTTATCATCCGGCAGAGAAAAGTAAAAAGCGTTGTGTACCCTTAAGGATTCGGTAAGGGGAATGTCCATACTTAACAGGGCTTCCATCCTGCCGCCCAGGATAAAATCGTATTCCCGCTTTTCTTTATTCCAGGGAACCTCGGTCCAGCCGGGAGAAATACCGGCAACAAAACCATAAACCGCTTCCAGCAATACCTTGTCACGGAGGTTTATTGGTACAATGTCTTCTTCTTCCAGTATTTCTGTTGTTGAGTCATCAAAAAGTGAATCTATGTCCCAACTTCTTTCCCAATCGGTGTTGGAGAGTTCTTCTTCCTGGGCATAGACAATCAGGCAAAAGAAAGCACAGAGGAGACAAAATATAAGTTTTTTTCGCAGCAAAAGTTAGTCTATTTTTAGCGGCTAACCGATTCTAAATAAGTTTTAGAAAAAACCGAATCTGGTACCTTATTAAACGAAGGCTTTGCAATGGTTATCTGTGTTTTTTCGTTTTCAAAGCTTCCGTTAATATGAGCGCCTTTAAGGGCATCTATAAAGAGAATTTGCTTGGGTACATAACGGTTCCCAATACGCCAATAATCGGCAATTGCCGAGGTTCTTAAAAGCTGGCCGGAAAGGCTGTAATCTTCTGTTTTGCGTACCAGACCGTCGTCGCTTATCCATATCTTCATTTTAGGGTAGGTCATATCGTTGGTAATGGCCTCCAGGGATAGGACCCTGCAGTTAAAGCGGCCCAGCATGGCATCCTCACCATATCTAATCCGGTAATCCTGTGCCATTGTGGAACGGGTAAAGTCCGAATTCCGTGCATTGGTATTCTGAAATCTGTCCTGGCTTGATGTCGAATTAAAACGTTTACTGCTTGGATCATAAAACCATAGGGTCTTTCCCTGCTTTAAATATCCCTGGCCTTTGCTGATAACCGGTTCCATAATAATAATGACGTATGCTTCTTTTGAGTCCCTGCGGAAAACGCCGGCTACTGTTTTAGTCCGGCTCTGACCGGGTTTTTCCTGAATTATCGTATATTCTGCGGCAAAATCCGCATCCATATAGCTTGCAAGAGAATCTGCCTTGCGGAGCAATTCCTGATCGGTAATTGCCCAGAGAGAAGCTGTGGAAATAAGCATAAAAAGCAAATAAACGCCGCCCTTTTGCATAAGCTTGACTAATTTCAAATTGAACCTCCGTATAGCATTTCTGACAGAGGGCTGCGGGAATCCCGGTATATTTGACCCCCGATAGCCAAGGCAAGCATAAAGCCTGTTGCCACTATATTAACAACTATAGTGCCTGGCAGGTAACGGGCGGAAAGGCGTCCATTTTGCATAAATATCTCAAAGCCGGGAAACCAGCTGAAAGACATAGCCGAAAAAAACCGGTTAATGAACAAACCCAGAAGAAAACCGGCAGCTATGGAAAATAATGCCATTGTTGCCATTTCTGACAGTAAAACATACCTTAAATCCGCTTCATAAAAGCCAATAGCCCGCATGGTCCCCATTTCTTTGGTTCGTTCATGAAGTATTAACCTGCAGGTAACAGCTGCGCTGACCATAATAATAGCCAGCATCATGGCAAAAAGCACATAAGAAGCAAGGTCAATGGCGCTTATTAAGCGGTCTACCTCTGAAAGAAGCAACGGTAATGTGATTAAAAAGACACTCTTTCCGGTTTCAGAGTCATCGTTTACATCATGATAGCCGTCTCGGTCGAAAACAAGGGGAGCGGTATTTACTCTCTCTGCTAGATAAGTGTACATTTCTTTTCGTTTTTGTTCAATCATTTTGCGGTTTTTCAGAGAAAAACCTACAAATGAACAGTCGTCATCTGCAAGGCCAATAAGGCGGTTCAGAGTAATACGCTGTACATATACTTTGTAATACCCGAAGATGTCGGAATCATCCACAATACCGCCGACTACAAAAGCGCCGGTATTTTTTTGTCCTGTTGTAGTTGAAACTTCCAGGATTATATTGTCTCCCCGGTGTATCCCCAATTCTTCCGTTATTGGACGGGATAGCAGTATCGAATTATGTTCCAACAGGGCAGGCTGTTCTGTAAAGAAGAGCCGTTTAATAAAGCTTTCTTCAGCTTCCCAGTCAAGGCCAATGATATCCTTTAATGGCAGGGTATTACCGTTGAAGTAAATAGCGCCCCTCCTCATTCCGTGGATCGAAGTTCTTACCGAAACGGAAAGAGTTTCAAGTGAAACAGATTGAGCGGAAGCAAGTACCGCATCCAATTCGGTTTTGGTCATGCGGTTGTTTATTTTTAGCTCCGGTTCAAGACCCAGGGCAATAATATCTCCCGCATAGTGTGATTGGGCGGAAAGGTAAAGGTTTTCTTTCATGCCGTCTTTGAGTGAACTGATTACCGTAAGCACTCCAAATCCAAAACCCAGGGCAAGGAACAAAAAAAGATAGCGGCGTTTATAGCGCCAGAGGTATTTAATTGATATTTTCCATATAAAAGGAAGTTTCATCCCTGCCTTACCGCAACAATGGGATCGATATGTACTGCCGTTTCGACTGGATACAGAGAAGCTGCCGCTCCCAGGAAAAGGGCAATACAAAAGGAAACAGCCGCAGTAGGCGGTAAAAAACCTATTCGTAAAATGGAATTTCCCAAAAGCGAAGCAACCAGTTCATTGGAAATGGTGATGTTTGCAGAGTTGATAATCTTCAGGAAAAGCACCCCGCCTGTAATTCCTGCAATTCCGGAAAGAAAGGCAATAATACAATTTTCTCCCAAAATTAAAAAACGGATCTGTGAGTCAGAGGCGCCTATTGCTCTGAGTGTACCTATTTCTCTGGTCCGGCGGAAAACGGAAATAAGAAGTATATTAACTACGACAATTATTCCGGCAATGCTTACCAAAAAACCGCCGATGTTAAAAAAACTCTGTAACAGAAGCATCATTATTGCCGATGTTCCGGCAGCGGTTCTCCAGCCTGAAGCAAAGACATTGTACGGTTCCAGTTTTTTGTTCAGGTTTTTTATAAAGAAAGACGGGACTGCTCCGGGTTTTAGTCTGATAAGGATAAAATTCCAGTCCCCGCCGGCCAGTTCTGCACTATTGGCTTCTTCCTGTGAATCCAAAAAACCAATAAGGCTGTCCGGATCAAAACCTTCTTCAACATATTCTTCGATCCCGTCAGGATCGCTGTTTATATCCCAGATATCGGGATCCCACATTATAAGTTCATCATCATTAGCTGAAGCAGTGGCAACCTGGATTGCCTGGAGTACCCGTACCGTTTGCGGATCGGCTATTACCAGTTCGTTCATAAACTGACCAGGATTTTCGTAGTGATAAATTCCGGTAAGAGGTACTTCCCGTATCCTGAAACCGATTGCTCCTGCAGAACTAAGAAGCATGGGTGAACCGATTTGCGGACGAATACCCGTATCTTTTTCTACCCTGTCTGCGCGCTCGGCAGTGATCATTGCTCCGTATTCTCCGCTCCGGAGTGGGAAACCTTCTTCGACAATTATGCCGGGAAAGCAGTTAAAGTAACTGTCCGGTTCGACACCGCAGATTAACACTCCCTGGTTGCTATCATTTATTTCCGGCATTTGCAAAGCGGCGCGGCCAGAAACCTGGAAAGTATAATTTTCAATGCTGCTTTCGTTATCCAGAATTTCTATTATATGATCGAAGGCGGGCAGGGTAGGAATGGCAGCATAGTCGTCAATTTTCGGAGAATTGCCGCCGAAAAGATTCATGGTCATTTCTGCTTTTTTTTGAATTACGACATCGGCGGTAAGGCTTTCTATATACGTTTTTCGTAAACCCGCATTGGCCTGCCCCATAATACTGTTGCCGATAAAAAATAAAAACGTTATTACGGCAATCAGTAAAAAAATAACAAGGCTGTTTTTTCTGTTTCGGATGATGTTCCGGATTACAAGCTGTAAGGTCATTTTTTTTGTTCTTTTACCAGTTCTCCGTCGCGCAGGAATAGTATGTGATCGGCTATTTTCCAGATATCCGGATCGTGGGTAGAAAAGAGAAAAGTAGTACCTTCTTCCTGGTTTACTTTTTTCATTAATTCCAGAATCCGCTCTCCGTTGGCCGAGTCAAGGTTCGCTGTCGGCTCGTCTGCAATAACCAGCCGTGGTTTTGTAACCATGGCCCGTGCTATAGCCGCACGCTGCTGTTGTCCGCCTGAAAGCTCCGATGGCTTGTGGTTGCTCCTGTCGGCGAGTCCCACTTCTTCCAAAAAGTAATCGACACGTTCTTTTCTTTCGTTTTTTGAAAGACCTTTTTCTCCTATCAAAAGGGGAAGCTCCACATTTTCAAATACAGTTAATACCGGCAAAAGATTAAATGACTGGAAGACAAAGCCTATATATTCCCGTCTTAGCCGGGTAAGCTCACGTCTGTTGCAGTTTTCTGTTTTATTGCCGCCGACATAAAGACTGCCGGAACCGGGCCTGTCGATAAGCCCGATAATGTTCATCAATGTGGTTTTACCTGAGCCGGAAGGTCCGGCGACAGAAATAAAATCGCCTTCTGTCAGTTCTATGGAAATACCTTTTAACGCATCGACAAAAAGCTCGCCCATTGCATAGCTTTTAGTGATATTTTCCAGTACTACAATAGGTTTTTTATTGGTTTCCATATGGTTTAATAATAATGACCCAGTCCAATATAGATTTCCCGGTGTATTCCCGAAGGCAGCTTGCCGTTACGGACAGCTTCCCGCATATTCCAGCCTGCACTCAATCGTATATAAAAACTCCGCCAGGTAAGGGGAAAGGTGATTACTTCCAGCCCAACGCCGGGAATAATATCGTTTGGTTTAAAGTTATAACTGCTGCCATGGCTGCCGCTGTAACTATTAACCATTACAAGATCTACAAAAAGCGACCAGTACTGTTCAAAGTCAAAGTAACGGTATTTGCGGTTTCCTGTCCATTCTGAAGGGACAAAACGGATAAGGCGGAAGGGAAAGTCCAAATTTAAGGACAGGCGTTCTTTTGCATTAAGTTCTTCATCCTTGTATCCGCGTATTACATCCCCTGCTTTTTCGTAAAAGTCGTTAATCCATCTGGTATACATTAACCGTGCCGAAACCCCAAACAGTTTGGAGAACCGGATGTGCGCTTCGCCGTAAAAGCCGACGCTGTTTTCCCATTCTTTATGGGATAAATTATACTCATTGTCGTTAAAGATCGAGGCCTTTATTCCGTGTCTAAGATTTCCAATCCAGTCGATTCTGCCAAAACCAAGTTCCTGCTTTATTCCCGCACCTGGTCCGCGGCGGTATTCCCCTATGTCACCGTCCGGCTGGTATTTGACAATTCCATACACGCCGGGAGTGTACACGACATTACCGAATTTACCCACACGAAGCGGCGTGGGTATTTTCCAGTCAACGTACAGTTTGCTGAAGAGGTGCCAGTCATGGTATTCACCGGCATCGGGTTCAAAAAGCCGGGCTTTTTCTGTGTTTTCTTCATGAATAACAATTCCCTGCTCAAAACCGAAGACAAAAGTGGTAAACGAGGCAGGAAGTTCCATTGCGATTCCCAGAACATTTGTATCGTAAACCGGCTCGCCCGAAAGGTAATATTTTAATTCGTTAAAAGATGTAAATGTCCAGACAAAACCGAAAGCCTCGAAAGGAATTGCTATATCAAGCAAAAACCCAAGGTAATTCCTGTCTTTATCGTCGCTGCCCCACACCAGATCTAATTTTTGCGGGGCAAGGGTACCCAGGAAATTATACTCTCTTGCTTTTAGGCTTAAAGAAAAACCGTAGTTGGAATCGTACTTGGGTTCGGGAAGTATAACAAGGTTCTTGCTATCCGTTACCGATACTTCCAAATAAACCGGAACAGCGCCGTCTTCTTCCGTATTACCCAGGCTGTAGGTGATAGTACTTGCATTTTCTTCCAATGCACGCAGGTTTTGCAAATCCTGAGTTTTTTCTGTTATATACTCTTCCAGTGCCTGTATTCCGGTAAAACGTAAACCGGTATTAAATTCACCTACACGTTCCAGGGCCGATTCTTTTGTTTTTCCGGTAATATCGTAATGTATGTCGCGAATAACATAAATTGTTTCTTCGTTCTGCGCAAACAGGTAATGGCTACAGAGAATGAATATAATTTGTAATGCGGCTATTTTCTTCAACTATTACAACCCCGCGATCTGCCGGTACCACAAAATGGAGTTTGCCGGCTTTTTTCTTTTTGTCAGACAAAAGCGCTTCACGAAATATTTTGGCTGCATTTCTGTTTTTCTGCAAAAAATCGTTTGAAGTCTCAAAGCACCATGCATTAAGGATTTCAACGATTGCCTTTGCACGATCCGGCGGAGTTATTCCCAATTCCAGTCCCAGTTCGCAGGATTTGGCAATACCCCAGGCAACTGCTTCACCGTGGCTTATTGTACCTGGGCGGAGCGCACTTTCCAGTGCGTGGCCAAAACTGTGCCCAAGATTAAGCACCGCCCGGCCGTTTTCACATTTTTCATTGGGGTCGTTTTCTACAATACGGCCCTTTACCAAAACAGCCTTTTCTATAAATGGAAGAATCTCATTGGGTTGTAATGCAATTGTTTGCCGTTGGTGTACAATCGCTGTCAGCTGCAACAATTCATTAAAGAAGGCCGGTTCTTTATCGATAATAGCGGTTTTGATTAGTTCTGCAATGCCGCTTTTCCATTCCTTTTGAGGAAGTGTGGAAAGCAGCTCGGCGGCAATTACAATATTCCCGGCCGGAAAAAATGTCCCCGCCAGATTTTTAATACCATCAAGGTTTATTCCGGTTTTGCCGCCAATTGCGGCATCTACCATGCAAAGCAGGGTAGTGGGAACCAGGACAAGCTTTGCACCTCTCATATAGGTCGAAGCGGCAAAAGCTGTACAATCGCAGACAACTCCGCCGCCAAAACCTATAAAATGATCATCCCGGCAAAGACCTGTTTTTTTTGCAATGCAAAGTATTTTTTCTATCGAAAGCCAGTTTTTGATTTTTTCACCGGCAGGAAGCGGCAATACCTCAATACGAATTCCTTCCAAACTGCCAAAAATGTCCCGAGCCAGGGAAACTGTGTTTTCATCACAAACTACTAAGGCAGGGGTCGAAAGATCACATCCTAGCAGGCCGGAAAGTCCCGAATCGGATCTGGGGATAGTTTCACAGATATTAACGGAACTACTATATGAACCGAAATGGAAGTGAAATAAATTGGACACAACTATACTGTCCGAACCGCAAAAAGTTAAAAAACTGCTCGGCTATATGGGAACATCTCAGCCTGACATTCCAAGGCGGCCGCAACACACTCTCGGGCAGAAAAAAGGCTTCTTGCTAATAAAATACCACAAAAAATGAAAGGTTTCAATAACTGAACTCTGAATAGCTCCAATTAATTATAACCTAATTTTAATCGAAACTGTTTTATAATCACGGCTTTTTGAACAAGCTCAATCGGAAAGACCGGCAATCCCCATCTCAATAGCATTAAGTATCTTATCCCGAAGCAGAAGCCCGGGATATTTCAGGTTGTCCAGGTATGCTTCCCAGAATTTTCTATAATGACCGGCGTCTCTCCTGTCTAAAGGGAGCGCTTTTCCTTCCAGAAAAGATTCGCTGTCCTTGTCCCGGAGCAAGAGATCGCCTGCAAAAACCACGTTAATACTGGTAAGCATATTCTTTTGATTCTGGACAATAAGGATCAGTACCCCGCCATTATCCCTGGAATCTGCATCCTTTACAGGGAGATCGGAAGCGGGTGCTGTGAATGAATGTTCGGGCGATTCACTTCCAAAAGTGCTGAATTTCCGGTATACGGTATAACTCCATTCTTCAAGGGGAATCCTTATACGGGTAAGGAGTTCGCATTTTTTGAGGTTTTCCGGCATGGAACAAAACCGTAACGCCGGGATCCAACGACTGCCCCCGGAATTACGTATTTCCAGAACTGCATCCAGGGCACAGAGCGAAGCAATTGTATCGCCTCCTGAACATATATTACCTCCAATAGTTGCCATGTTTCGTACCAGCGGACCTGCAATACCCTGGAGGGTTAGAGAAAATGCATTTGGGACAATTTTTCCTAAAGCGATAATTTCCCCTAATAGGACCATTGCGCCGATTTCCAGGTACCGTTCTGTTCTGGTAATGTTGCGTAGTTCTTCGATTTTTTCCAATGAGAGTATTTCTTCAGGCAGTACCGGTTGTTCCCGATACACCCTGCATGCGCTGTCAGGGGCGCTGCCGCTTTGCATACATGCACCGGTACCGCCGTCTTCCTGCGGTGAATTACTATAATTTCCCTTTACTCGTGATCTGAAAGAACGTATAAGTTCAGTTCCCCCGGCTAGTGGGACTGCGTTGGGAAAACGGTTCCAAAGGGAAAATAATTCTGAAAGGTTTCCAGGTCTTAAAATCTGATTGTGAATCTGGTTATGAACGGCCATAGATTCTCCGTTTTCTGATTTTCCCTGCAGCCAGGATGCCCCGGTAAAGATTTTCCGGATCTGTACACCGGCATCGAATACCCCGGAATGCGGCAATAAAGTCTTCTTTGGCAGGCTGCAGGCTGCTTTGCAAAAGCAATTCTGCACTTAGGGTTTTTCCTGCATTACAATAGCCGCAGCTTTCCACACCTGTTTCTGCAAAACCAGCCGCAATATCCTGATATTCATCCTGCTGTGAAAATCCTTCCAGGGTGATTATTTCACTGCCCTGAAGCCGGAATGCGGGGATAAGGCATGAAAGGGAAATTGTTCCGTTAAAAATTACTGAACAAGCGCCGCAGTTACCTCGGAGGCAGCCTGATTTGGATGAAGTAATGTCAAAATGTTCCCGTAAAATACAAATAAGCCTCTGGTTTGCATCTGTATTGATTTCCATATCTTCGCCATTCAATATAAAGTGTATGGTCATGGCTCTACCTTTGCAGAAAGGTGCTGTACGGCCTTCCAGATATCGCCGGTATCGACAGGATAGTGGTTAAAATGGCAGTCCAGTGCCTGGGAAAGTGCCTGGGCATATGCCGCAGGTATCAAAGCAAAGGGGAGTTCTCCAATTCCACGGCTTTTTCCCTCTGACCAGAGAAAATCTACGTTAATCGGCGGATAATCATCTGTTTGTATCGAATATTCTTTGACACTTCTTTCGTCTATTCTGCCGTTTTGATATACAACTTTTTCCTGCATGGCCCAGGAAAGAGCTTCCAAAGTAGCTGTAGAAATACTTTTTTTGGCTATTTTTTCCGAAAGTATTGTTCCTCCGTCAATACAGAGCCAAATTCCTCGTATCCTGGGTATATAATCAACCGGATCAATTTCTGCTTCTACAACGGCACTTCCCCAACTAAGGCAACCCAGAGCATTTTTATCGATTTTTTCTTCAATACTCATGTCATTCCATGATGGAATTGTTGAAGGACGATAATAACGGTGGACGGTAATTGGCAGGGGATCCCGAAAACGCTGTTTTCTTATGGCAATACAGGCTTTTTCCACCAGTTCTGTAATGATGTTTATGCCCCGTGACAGACTGGCAGGACCGGATTCCGGGACGTTTTTTGGCATTTCTGCTTTTGTTGCAATACGTATTTTTTCCACGCCAAGAGTTTTTGCGGCCAGAGAATGCCATATCCGGATTTGATTGTCTCCCCAGGGAAGGGCTGTGCGAATTTCCAAAACCCCGTCTTTTTCCAGGGTGAGTTCAACTCCTTCTTCGTATGATTTTTGCCCTCTGTGATCGTATAAAAGTGAGTTTCCCTGATATGCCAGTGAAACACCAATTCCGCGCAAAGGTTCATAGGATTTATTTTCTGAGGAATAATGTTCACGCCGGTTTTTCCTGAGTAATTCATAAGCGGCCCATTTACGGCGGTAATCACTCATTGTTTCTGAACGGTCGATTAACTCTTCCAGAGGAGGGTTGTTTATTTCCACGCCTATTGCAAGTTTTTTTTCCTTGCTTAGAAATACTTTTTTTCTCCACTCAGCAGGGTCAATCCCAAGGGTATCCGCAATCAGGGACGCATGTCTTTCTGCGGCAAAAAAGCCCTGAACATGACCAAATCCTATTGTAGGTCCTGCCGGAGGTATGTGGCTTATCCGGCCATGCCCTTCCAGTTCGATACTCACATGGTTATAAGCGCCCAGCGCGCTTAAGGCAATGCGATCAAGAATTTCCCGGGCAAAAATGCCATAAGCTCCCACATTAACGCTTACGTGCAGTTTTGTTCCCAAAATGTGGCCCTGTTTATTCAGTGCACTTTGAAGGAATATTTCTGCTCCGGCGCTTTTGGGAGAAAAAAGGAAGTCTTCGTCCCGTTTGAGGATCAATTTAACCGGTTTGCCCCGAATCTTGGCTCCTACCGCTGCCTGACATGCCAGAAGGGAAGGGTACCAGATCTTGCTGTCCAGGTGAATTTCCAGCCGGGCAGGCTCTACATTTACAAAACTGGTTTTAATGTTAAGGCATTGGGCTACGGAATTATGCACATGGCCGGGCCACTGGGTAGCCGTATGTATGGTCATGGAATTTTTATTTCCCGGTACGGCTATGGCGCCCGGCGGATCACTAGGCCAGGGATCCTGAAGAGCGGAATAGTATCGGCCTTCTATTACCATGACAGCTTTTTCAAAGGCTTCTGCAATAGAGCCTGTACTGTAGCTTCGTTCGATAATGATTTTCGATTCTGTCTGCTGCTTTGATTTTTCCTGCTGTTCCGGGTTTTCTGTATCTGCCAGAATTGTACATTGTTCAGCCAGTTCCCGAAGTTTGGCCGGATCCGGTCCCACGAGCATAGCTACCGGCTGTCCGTACCAGGATAATTCTTTTTCGGGAAAAATGGGAATTTCAAAATACTCTTTTAATTGACCGTCTTGTTCATTGCTTTTACCAACACTGCAAAATTTTTGACCGGGTATATCTGCAACTGTTATAAGACTTACGTTAAAGGGTAGCTTTGGCGTTTGTATTTCCTTTAGAAGACCGGAAACCACCGGCGAACGGAGCAGTATTCCTGTTAGGGCATTTTTAATATTTATATCGTCCACAAAACGCGGTTTTTCCATTATGGTGATCAGTATAACTGAATACCGAGATGCTACAAACCCCAAATTTACCGCTGAGCCTGGTATAAAAAATACTTATAATATCTTAAGCAAAGGGGTAGGCTAATGCCCCGGAAAAACCGCGTGTTGAACCCGCCAGAACAGCTTCCCAGCACCTATCTGCAATTTTTTTACAGTTCACAATAAAAATTATATAGGTAGGTACTGGGCTTTTTTATACTAATATTCCTCTTACTCACTGATCTATTCTGGCGGAGAATTCCACATGGTTTTTCCGTGGCCTTAGCCTACCCCTTTCCAAAACATACTGCAAGAGATTGCATGCCAGGCTCAGAGATAACATAAGGCTTTGTGATGGATGAAAAACTCAATAAAATATTTATAATATGACTCACTGTTGTCATATTATGTGATTTATAGTTCGATGTAAAAGAAACGGCACAAAACTGCCAAAAACAAGGAGATAATTATGGCTGACATTATTGATTATAAAAAGGAATACAAGGATTTATATGTACCCAAAACCGAACCATCAATAATTAATGTTCCGAAGATTTTTTTTGCAGCTGTTGACGGAAAAGGCAATCCCAATGAAACTGACGGCGAATACAAAACCGCTTTGGAAGTTTTATATGGAATTCAATATACAATTAAAATGAGCAAAAAAGGAACATCTGTTCCGGATGGCTATTTTGATTATGTTGTACCTCCTCTGGAAGGCCTATGGTGGACAGCAGACAACAAATTTGACATGAAAAGCAAATCGAAATTTTCCTGGATTTCGATGATCAGGCTGCCTGAATATGTACATAAAGACGTATTCAAATGGGCTTGTGAAGAAGTCTTAAAAAAGAAAAAAATAGATACGGGAAAAGCGTATTTATTTAATTTCACGGAAGGATTATGTGTTCACTGTATGCACACAGGACCCTATGAAAATGAACCAATAACTCTGGGCCTTATTGATGAATTCATAAACAGGAATAATCTGATAAAAGATATTACCGACACAAGGCGACACCATGAAATATACTTATCAGACCCAAGAAAGACAGCGCCGGAAAAGATAAAGACAATATTAAGAATACCGGTTAAGAAAAAATGATATGGCAAATTGCTTTTTTTACCGCTTCGATAACTCTGTCTATTTGTGCATCCGTCATACCGGGCCAGATTGGAAGGGAAACGGTTTCTTTGTAACGCTGATATGAATGAGGAAAATCTTCCGGTTTTAAATTATACCGGTCACGGTAGTATGGCATAATATGAAGGGGAATAAAGTGTACCGAGGTTCCAATACCTTCTTTACGGAGGGATTCGATGAATGTATCGCGTTTTTCTGCATCACGCAGCCGCACGGTATACAGATGTCTGGCGCCGCCGGGCGCTGAGATGATCAATGCCGGCTGGTCAACAAAAGCTTTGTCGTAACGTTCGGCAATTTTTTGGCGCATGGAAAGGAGTTCCGTTGCCCTGCCAAGCTGAACTCTGCCCACGGCAGCCAGAAGGTCGGGCAGGTTGTATTTATAACCCGGCGCAACAACTTCGTAATACCAGGAAGCATTTGTATCGGTATAACGGTTCCATGCCGGCCGGTCTATGCCGTGGCTGCGCATAATAGACATGCGATTGGCTATTTCTTTCCGACCGGTAACAATCATGCCGCCTTCCCCTGTGGTGATCGTTTTGGTGGCATAAAACGAAAAAACCCCAACATCACTGCAGCATCCTGCCCATTGACTCTCCGAAGTACGGACGGGAAAAGCGTGGGCAGCGTCTTCAACAACAGCCAGCCCGTATTGAGCGGCTATGCTATTTATGGCAGTCATATCGCAGGGCAGGCCGCCTATGTGAACGGCAATTATTGCTTTGTGTTTGTTGCCGGCGGTTTTACTTAACTCCGTTATAGTCCTTTCTAAGGATTGGGGATCAATGTTGTACGAATCTTCCGCAATGTCGATAAAAACAGCTTCCGCTCCCAAATATCGTACAACTTCTGCGGTGGCAGTAAAGGTATATGAAGGAAGCAAAACAGCATCCCCAGTACCAATTCCCAGAGCTTCCAGCGCCAGGTGGAGACCTGAGGTACCTGAGTTAACCGCCAGGCAGAACAGGTTACTTTGTGTTGAATCGCCGTTTTCTCTGGATTCATTTTTGCTGAATGAACAGTCTTTAATAGAAAGAAAAGTGCGGAATTCTTCTTCAAAGGCCAATGCTTCTTTACCGGTAGTTAGCCAGCCGGATCGAAGTACGCGAAGCGCCGCTTCTTCTTCTTCCTTGCCGATAAAAGGACGGTGAAAAGGTATGGTTTCCATTTATTATAAAACCGGTTCTTTTATTTTTTGGCTTTGGAGCGCTGTTGGTTTTTTCATACTGGGTATTGCTTTCTGTAAAGACTCCGAGAGAAGTACGCTGTTACGGTATTTTTCTGGTTGGCCGGGGTCGTAGTGGACAATCGGGTAAAGCTGTTCTAAAAGCGCTTCCGGATACAAAGCCGGATGTGTATTACTTTGATGTACATTAAGAATACGGTTGAATTCGGTTGGGACCGGTTTTTCGTCGGCGGACCAGAGGTTTTCATCCAATCTTTCGCCGGGCCTTGTACCTGTGTACACAATTTTAATGTCCCTGTCAGGTTCAAAACCGTAGAACCGTATCATTTGCTTTGCTAAATCCCGGATATACAATGGCTCTCCCATGTCCAGAAGGTAGAGTCCTGCGTTTTCGCCGACTCCGCCGGCTTTCAGTACCAGGGAACAGGCTTCTGGTATGGTCATAAACCAGCGTCTCATATCGGGATGGGTTATTGTTACCGGACCGCCTTTTTCTATTTGTTTTTGGAAGAGGAGCATTATTGAGCCTCGGGAGCCAAGCACATTGCCGAAACGTACTACTATAAAGTTACTGTCCCGGCTGCCCTGGTTTGCTGCAGACAGAACAAGTTTTTCACAGAGATACTTGGATGCGCCGTAAACCGAAACAGGGTTTACCGCTTTGTCGGTGGTAATATGGACAAAACGCTTTACCCCTCCGACTTTTGATGCATCGATAAGGTTTTTTGTACCAAAGAGGTTGTTTTCTATGGCGGCGACAGGGTTTTCTTCCATCATTGGTACATGTTTGTATGCTGCAGTGTGGAAGATTACGTCGGCTTTGAGTTTTTTTAGAATATAGAACATATAATCACGGTCTTTAAGGTCTCCAATAACCGGAACAATGGTAGCTTTTTCACCAACGCCTTCTTCCTGAAGGAGGCGCAGTTCCCTGTCTATCAGGTAAATCGAGTTTTCGCCGTGACCAAAGAGATAGAGCCGCGAAGCGCCGCCCGAAAGAAGCTGGCGGCAAAGCTCACTTCCTATGGAACCGCCTGCTCCGGTAACAAGTACCCGCTTTCCCCGGAGATATGCCAGACTTTCCTTTAGGTTAATAACAGCCGGCGTCCTGCCCAACAGATCCTGGGGATCAATAGACCGGGTTTGTATAAAATGAGCGTCTCCTTCTATAATTTGGGAAATACCGGGAAGTATACGAATACGTCTGAACCCGGCCTTTTTGAGGATATTGTAGATATCGCTTAAATATTCTTTGGTGGCGCTGGGTATGGCGATAATTGCTTCATCGGCGCTTTTTAGCCGTAAAAGATCTGCAACATCCTGTATAGGGCCTAAAACGGGAATCCCGTCGATTTTTGTTCCGATTTTTACCGGGTCGTCATCCAAAAAGGCAACTACAGTACCGAGTATGGCCTTGGCTTTTATTTCCTCTGCCAAATTTCGGCCTGCATATCCGGCGCCGATTATATACAGCCTCGAACGCAAACCTATAATGGATGATTTTTTCATATCCCTCCCAAACCGCAGGTAAGCTTGTTCCAAAACTCTGTTAGTTTCGGAACAGCCTCAGGTTTCATCCTCAGTGCTTTTTTTTCGGCTTTTCAACCGCTTTTTCAATCAATTCATAACCGAGATCTATTGTAAATGAATCATCATAAAGGTCAAGTTTTATCTTGGCCCGCTTTTTTCTTTTATCGACCTTGACAATATTACCCTCAAGACCGGCGAGAGGACCATCGATCACAACAATACGTGAATTAATGTCAAAATACACCTGGGAAATTCCCGCCAGAGGGCCGGCTTTTTTAATAAAGTGGAGTACGGTTTCCAGATCCTTTCCGGCCAAAGGCTGGATATTTTGGTTTGACTTAAGAAAACGGAAGAAACCGTCGGTTCGGCGGAATTGCCAGTGATAATGCCGGAGGATTTCCACTCCACATTCCAAAAAAATATAGCCGGGAAAAACTGCTGGGGTTGATTGAACCATTACTCCTTTACGACGTATGGGGACAGTGCGTTTTGGAAAGTAAATTTCAATCGGACAATCGGAATTCAGCGCCCTGAACAGCCGTATATACTTTTCTTCACCCCTGGTTTTTACCTGAATAGCATAATAATTCATCAGTCAGTATTATAGATTAATTGCAAAAAAAAATAAATTAAGTAAGGCATTACTTAACTGAGCTATTTTCAAAACTAACAGAGTTTTGAAAATGGCTCAACTCTCTCTTTCTATTTGCCGATAGATATAATGGAGGAGTACATGAAAAAGCAAAGTTTTATATTAATTCTGAGTATTTTTTGTCTTATGTCACTTAATGCAGCTACAGTTTCCGTTTTGGTGGTCGAAACAGGGCTTTCTTCCGGAAACGGCTGTACTCCCTCCGCCATGGTCTGGGAAAGCGGCTTTATGGATACTTTGTTTGAAGCAGGCCACATAGTTTCCAATGCTCCATGCATGCAAATTATCAATGCGTTTGATTCAAATGCCGACAGATTTGCCTCTTCCGGTGTTTTGCCCAGGGAGGTTAATGGTGATTTTGATCAGGCCAGAATCGGCGGGGCCGATTTTTTTGTCCTGGTTATTCTTGATTATAAGGAAGGAGCTCTGGAACTTCCCAAAGAAGTATTTGTCCGGGTTTTTCACGTATCTACCGGTGAACTTCTCCATGAAACAAGAGTTGCTGCCAGACTCTGGGCCAACAGCGATGAAGAACTCCGTGATGTTAAACAACAGGCAGTTAAAGTAATTCCCCAGTTGGTAAAAAAAGGCTAAATACATGAAGAAGCAATTATTTGTTGTATCGGTACTGATTGCTCTTGTCGTTCTTCAGGGAGCGTCTGTCTGGGAAGGAGCAGCAGCAGTTTCGTCGGATTTTCCGGAATCGGGCCTTTACATAGCAACGAATTCGTTTCCGCGGAATACAGTGATAGATCTTACCAATCTGGAGACAGGTAAAACAGTAAGGGTAATTGTAACCGCCGGACTTGATACGCCAGGTCTCCTTGCTGTGGTTTCCAAAGAAGCTGCCGATGCCATAGGTCTTCGCAGCCGTGCTATCGGCAGGATTCGGTTGGTAGAACCGCAGGATCCGATTGCCTTTTCGCGCCAATCGGATGATTTTCGTTCCGGCGATCCCGATTATGATCCCTTTGCCGCAGTTACAGAAAAATACGGAGAAGAAGCTGTATCACCGGAAAGATCGGCTCCGGCAAACGGAACAGAAATTGTTAGTAAGCCGACAGAGCCGGATAAACCTGTACGTACCGAGCCGGAAAGTTACTGGAATGATTCTGTGACAGTAGTGCCGGTTCCGGGAGAACCTGGAGATAAACCGGCAATAAGTGAAGAACCATTTAACATAATGGAAGAAGAACCAACTGTGGCTGAAGCTACTTCTGATAAAATTGAAGAGGAACCAATAATAGCCGTAGTTCCTCCGGTTGAGATCGAAGAAGAACCGGCAATAGCTGAAATTCCTCCGGTTATAATTGAAGAACCTGTGATAGTCGAGACTCCTCCAGAAGAGGATTTTCCAGAAACCAGTGATGCTATTGCCATGGCTTCAAATACTCGTGATCCGATGGTAACGGATCTTCCCGAAGTTTCAGTTCCCGCTCCAGTGGTTATTGCGGAGCCGGAACCTGCATATACACCTCCGCCGAGTGAGCCTGCGTATACGACAGAACCTGTATATACGCCGCCTCCGGTTTCTTCGGATCCGGGAACTTCATCCGAGTATGCCTATACGCTGATCCCTGCGGATGAAAGGCCGCCTGATAGTATTCCCTCAGAACCGCCTCACAGTATTCCGGCAGCAGAAGAAACGCCCCATGTTTCTTATGTTCCACCCGATAATACAACGCCTCAAATCTTTAGTGTTCCCGCTGTTTCGGAACTGGAAAGCGGAAAATACTACCTTCAGCTTGGCGCCTATAGTCACACGCCAACTGTTGAACAGGAATTGGCAAAGATCGAACGCGGCTATCCGGTAACGGTTCAATGTATAATGGCTTCCGGCAAAAACGCATACCGTGTTCTTATCGGGCCTGTAAATCAGGGAGAAGCCGGAGCGCTGCTGAAAAAATTCCAGGCCAAGGGATATAAGGACGCTTTTGTACGGCGGGGATAAGCGCTTACCCCTTTGCTGGATTTATTCGGATAACTATCTTAATAGGCTCTTATGGATAATTTTACTATAGTTTTCCGTCTATGAAGTACCAGTATCCGTAGAGATAAATGTAACCGTCTTCGCTTTCGGTAAATCCGTTGTCGTTGCTTTTGTAGAATTTTATTATCATGGTTTTGTCTATGTTTTCATGGTACATAGTCATGGCGTATTCCCACCAATAGCCGCTGAACATATCAATTTGCTGCTGAGTCTGGTAAGCACAGTACTTGTAATATTGCATGGAAAGGGACGTAAAAGTCATGGTGAGAACCTCTGGAATTCCTTGCCGCAGGAGACCCAGCACCTGATATTCTTTACTGGATATTGAATCAAAGATGTCTCTCAGGTGCTGCGGCTCCGTAGGCAAATTCTACAGGCGTTCTCATCAGGGCTTTTACTGTCCCTTTGCTTTATTAATACAGGTATTTTATTTACCATACGCATCGGTATATGGGAAAATTGATGCGTTCAGTCTGATTTTTGGGTATATTGTATGTATAATAATAATAAATACTCACTATCAGGAGATTACCATGGGAAAGATCAAGGAACCATCCAATCTGTCGCCGCGGATCAAGTGGCTGAGGGATTTTTATTTTCAGGGTTTGGATCGGGAATGGAACAATCAATTCCGGCCTTTTACCACGGGAACCCGCTGGGATCGCAATTACAACGAAATTGCCTACTATGTGGTTCCTGAAACGTATTCTTTTTTTAAACCATTTATTCAAAGCAGCCGTCAGGGGGCAACGGTAATTCCCACGCCGCCGGATTTTTACAAAAAGACCATTGCAGAACGGCGTGCGTGGTTTATCAAAAAAGCCATAACGGAATTTGTACCGCAGGAAATACTGCCCGGAGATCTGCTCTGCGGTGCGGTGTTCAACATGCTGGCAAGTCACTGTCATACGGAAGAAGAAAGCAAGCGCAAGAACGCCGTGGTTGCAGGCAAAAAAGGTCTGACTCAGCGGAGTGTCGAGTTCCACGACAGGGGTTTCGGCAACTGCGGCCCTACAAGCGGCCATCTTATTCCCGGTTACGAGATTCCCATTAAATACGGTTTTAAGCATATTTACGAAGATATTAAAGCAAAATACGAAGCGCTTTCAGAAACGGAAAAGAACGGCGCAAAGGGCGGCCAGCTTCGGGCAATGATGGAAGCGGCAACCATGCCGCGTGATCTTGCGGCGAAGTACGCCGATGTTTGCGAACGGTTTGCCGCAGCGGAAAACGATCCAGCCCGTAAAGCGGAACTGAACCGCATGGCAGCCAATATGCGGCGTGTTCCCTGGGAACCAGCAGAAGATTTCTGGCAGGCGGTACAAACATTGTGGATTACCCACATGCTTGTTATGACTGACGAAAATTACCCGGGCCCCGGCGTTTCTTTTGGCAGGGTGGATCAGTACCTCTAT
>WRIB01000040.1 GCA_009782955.1 Treponema sp.
ACCCTTAAAAACACTTATCGGCAGGATGAAATTGTTATTCTTCCCAAAGACGTTTATACAGAAATAGAAAAAAAACAGCATAACACGGCATTTACTGAAAAACTGCAGCAGGGTATACAGGATATTGAAGAAGGCCGGGGCATTATAAAAACCATGGCAGAACTTGAGGCCATGGAAGATGCATGACCTTATCTTTACTCCCCAGGCATTTAAGGAATATATTGAATGGCATGCCGAAGATAAAAAAACATTTAAAAAGATTAATGATCTGATTAAAGATATACAACGTAATGGCTTTGACAAGGGAATAGGTAAGCCCGAACCGCTAAAACACATAAAAGCCTACAGTCGCCGAATTGATGAAACAAACCGTTTGGTTTATTCCGGAGATGAAAAATACAATATACGTATCCTTGGCTGCAAGGGTCATTATATTTAGGAAACAAATAGATATTAAAAGCTAAAATCCGTACTATTCGTCATAATCCGTGCCATTCATGATTAAAATGGGAAAGAAGCACCAGGAACTTGACCTTTACCCCCCTAAATGATTATTTTTAATGTATAGAAAAGTTTTTTCAGGAAAAAGTTGAAAAAAGGGGAAAAATACTCAAGAAATGAATGAATCCTCAAAAACCGGAGGCAATCCTGCTGTGCCGGAGGGCGAAGCCCTACTCGGAGGAGCTGGAAACGGGCCGGAAAAAGCAGACCAAAGGGCCAAGGATTGCACAGAAGGCGGCATTATTAACAATTCCGCGGGCGCAGAGGCGGAAAACGGCGCAGAAACTATGGTTTCCGAAGAAACCACAGAAGCCAGGGGTTCCGCTGAAAAATCCCCTACCTCGGAAGAAAAAATTACGGAACTGGAGGCAAAACTTGCCGAAGCCGGCGATAATTATCTCCGGAAGGCTGCGGATTTTGAAAATTTCCGCAAGCGGATGAATCAGGAAAAATCCAATGCCATTGAATATGCAAACCAAACCCTGCTTTTGGATCTGGCTTCCGTTATTGACGATTTTGAACGGGCAATAAAATCTGCGGAAACCCAGAAGGCAGCCGCAAACGGCGACAAGGATAAAATTACCGCAGCTTATAACAGCCTTCACGAAGGGATCTCGTTAATCGAAAAAAACCTCCTTACCCAGCTGGAAAACAAATGGGGTCTGAAGCGTTTCGATTCTGCAGGAGAACCATTTGATCCCAACCGGCACGAAGCTATTATGATGGAAAAATCCGCAGAACTGGAAGAGCCGGTAGTAACAGAAGAATTTATCAAGGGTTATGTATTAAAAGAAAGGGTAATACGGCCTGCTAAAGTCAAAGTCGTAATGCCGGAAAAATAATATTGCAAATATAAGGAGCTGTTTTATGGGAAAAATAATAGGCATTGACCTTGGAACAACCAATTCATGCGTGGCAGTCCTGGAAGGGGGCGAACCCGTAGTTATTCAAAATTCAGAAGGCGGCCGTACCACTCCGTCCATTGTGGGATTTACCAGTAAGGGTGAGCGGGTTATCGGCGCCCCTGCCAAAAACCAGATGATCACCAATCCGGAAAATACGATCTATTCAATTAAACGCTTTATGGGCCGCCGTTTTTCCGAAGTAAGCAACGAAATGAAACTGGTTCCCTACAGGGTTGCAGAGCAGGGAGACGATGTACGTGTGGACATTGATGGAAAAAAATATTCCCCCCAGGAAATATCCGCCTTTGTACTGCAAAAAATGAAAAAAACCGCAGAAGATTATCTGGGCGAAAGCGTAACCGAAGCTGTTATTACCGTACCTGCTTATTTTAATGATGCACAGCGGCAGGCTACCAAGGATGCGGGAAAAATTGCAGGGCTGGACGTAAAGCGGATTATCAATGAACCAACTGCGGCATCGCTGGCTTTTGGTTTTAACAAGGAAATGAAACATGACCGGATGATCGCCGTTTACGATTTGGGCGGCGGCACTTTTGACATCTCAATTCTTGAATTGGGTGAAGGTGTATTTGAAGTAAAGGCTACCAACGGCGATACTCATCTGGGCGGCGACGATTTTGACCGGCGCATTCAGGAATGGCTTATTTCCGAATTCAAAAACGATACGGGAATAGACCTTGCCCAGGATCGCATGGCCCTGCAGCGTCTGCGGGAAGCAGCGGAAAAAGCCAAGATTGAACTTTCTGCAATGCAGACCACCGAGATCAACCTTCCCTTTATTACCGCCGATCAAAGCGGGCCCAAGCATCTTCAAAAAAGCATTTCCCGGTCCAAATTTGAACAAATGGTTTCAGACCTTCTGGAACGATCAAAAGAGCCCTGCAAAAAAGCCCTGGCGGATGCAGGCCTTAAACCCGAAGACATTCACGAAATAATTCTGGTCGGCGGTTCCACAAGAATCCCCGCAGTTCAGCAAATTGTAAAAGATTTGTTCAAGAAAGAACCCAATAGGGGCGTTAACCCTGACGAAGCGGTTGCAGTAGGCGCGGCAATTCAGGGAAGTATTCTGGCAGGAGATGTAAAAGACGTACTCCTCCTTGACGTAACTCCCCTTTCCCTGGGAATAGAAACTCTGGGCGGTGTAATGACCCGGCTGATTCCAAGAAACACAACTATACCGACAAGAAAAAGCCAAATCTTCTCTACCGCTGCCGACGGGCAGACAGCCGTTTCCATTCAGGTGCTTCAGGGTGAACGGGAAATGGCAAACCAGAACCGTGTCCTTGGCCGTTTTGATTTGGTTGGCATTCCTCCGGCTCCCCGGGGCATTCCGCAAATCGAAGTTACTTTTGACATAGATGCAAACGGCATTGTCCATGTCAGTGCAAAAGACCTGGGTACTGGGAAAGAACAGAAAATCCGTATAGAAAGTTCATCGGGACTTTCCGATAACGACATCGACCGTATGGTCAAGGAAGCGGAACTTCACGCGGAAGAAGACAAGAAGGAACGCGAAAAGGCGGAAGTACGGAACGAAGCGGATTCAATGATCTACAGTACGGAAAAAAATATTACCGATCTGGGAGACAAGGTAAGCGCCGAAGACAAAGCCAAAACGGAAGAAGCCGTTGCGGATCTGAAAAGAGCCCTGGAAAGCGGAGATACCGAAGCTATCAAAAACAAGACCGAAGCCCTTAAGCAGGCTTCTTACAAGATTGCCGAAGAAGTTTACAAACAGCAATCTGCCCAGGGCGCAGCCGGTCCGAGTACGGACGGAGGTTCGGGAGGCCCTGATATGGGCAACGGCGCCGGTTTCACGGGCGGCGGTCCTGAGACAAAAAGCGCCGAAGACGCCGATTACGAAGTAGTTGACGACAAATAAGCTGTATACGCCAATAAAAAGGTGTATATAGCCATTAAAATGTGACACTAAAATGTCACAAAGGATTATATGGCCAAGCGCGATTATTATGAGGTGCTGAGTGTACCAAAAAATGCTTCTAAAGATGATATAAAGAAGGCGTATCGCAAACTTGCCATTCAGTATCACCCCGATAAAAATCCGGGAAACAGGGAAGCTGAAGAAAAATTTAAAGAAGCCACAGAAGCCTACGAAATCCTGGGAGACGACCAGAAAAAAGCCGCCTACGATCAATTTGGTTTTGCAGGGGTTGATGGCATGGCCGGACAGGGAGATTTTTCCCAGACCTTCCGTGGTTTTGAAGATATTTTCGGCGACTTTTCGGGAATCTTCGATACATTCTTCGGCGGAGCCGGACGCCGCCGTTCTTCGGGCGGTGTTCGTCAGGGAGCAAACCTCCGTTACGATATTGAAATACCTTTTAAAGATGCAGTGTTCGGAACAAAGGTGGAAATTCAATACACCAGAAACGACGCATGCCCAACCTGTAAGGGAACCGGAGCCGCCGACGGATCGGGTAAAAAGGTTTGTCCTTCCTGTCAGGGTTCGGGTCAGGTACGGCACAGCCAGGGGTTTTTTTCCGTGGCTTCGCCCTGCCACAACTGCCATGGCGAAGGCTATATCATAGAACAGCCCTGCCGGGAATGCGGCGGCGGCGGAACACAGCGGAAACGCCAAAAAATAATGGTTACCATTCCCGCCGGAGTGGAAAACGGAAAGCGTGTTGCAATTCCCCGTCAGGGCGATGCCGGCCCGGGCGGCGGCCCTTCAGGCGATCTCTATGTTTTTATACGAATCAAACCTCATGAATATTTTGAACGACAGGACCTGGACCTGTACTGCGCTGTACCCATTTCCATTACCCAGGCATCACTGGGAGCGGAGATCCACGTAGGCACCCTTGACGGGAAAAAACTAAAAGTAAAAATTCCCGCAGGTACACCCAACGGCAAACTCCTCCGCATACGTGACGAAGGTGTTCCTTCGGGAAACAAGCGGGGATCGTTCTGGATTAAACTTATGGTACAAATACCGGAAAAACTTTCCAGGCGGGGCAAAGAACTGCTGGAAGAACTATCCAAAGTGGAAGGAGAAAACGATTCTCCCAAACCCATTCTTCTTTCACAAATGGGCGATCAATAGATTTGGCGAATTTCAGAATTGACATACAAGCATAAAGCCGTTGTAAAGCGGCAGAAACGCAACGGCATCTGTTTTGCTTCGCAAATGCAGCCAGGGAATAAGGTAACCATAAACCGAACCAATAGCCGCACCGGCCAGGACATCGGTTATAAAATGATTACCTGAAAAAATACGGCTTAACCCTACTCCGGCAGCCAAAGAATAAGAAACAACACCGAGCGGTATCTTCCATGGAGAATCAGGGTATTCGGTAAAAAAGGTTGAAGCAAGAAAACCAGCTGACATAAATGCAAAAGCCGTATGCCTTGAAGGGAAACTTTTATAATAATCCGCAGACTTTCCCGAAGGAACATCCCCAAAATAACAATAAGGCCGGTATCGTGCTGTTGAATTCTTAATGATTTCGCAGGTTCCGAACACAAGGAGAACAGATTCAGCGTACATTACACCATAAGTTGCCCAGACATTGCCGTCCCTGATATTATCAATCAGCGACAAAAGAGGCATTGCCATTAACCCATAAAGAACAATATCGCTTGCAATATCCGGAGATTTACTGTATTCAAACATCAAGTTTCGATCAAACGCGTTTACATTATCTTTTGAAAGAGGAATATCACTACAGGAAGCAATACTGGCAGAATGGGTAACAAAAACAGAAACAACCGTCAATCCCAAAGAAACAGAACCAATTACAATGTCTTTTGTAAGATCAAGAGAATACGGGCTTTCTGCAAAGCAGCTAACAGAAGCGGTTATTATGCAAAACAAAATAAAATATTTTCTCATATCAGAATTAACAAAATATTTGAGTTTTTAGAATACTACATGAAATACCGTCTGATCCAGCAAAACCAAAAGTCCCAAAAGTGCAGTATATATTCCAAATACTGTAAGGGAACGCTTGCGGATGATGTTGAGCATAAGGGTTACAGCTCCAAATCCAACAACGGCGGCAGTAATGGTACCGGCGACAAGAGCGGCAGGGCTGACACCGGTTAAAAATCCAATTGATACATCAGGGTTAACACTCTGAAAACTATGGTATTTATACAATTCCCGTATTTGAAGCACAAGAGCGCCCAAAATAGCAGGAATGGCAAGAAGAAAGGAAAAACGAGCGGCTAAATCCCGTTTCAGCCGACGAGACAATGCTCCGGAAAGGGTAAGGCCGGAACGTGATATACCGGGGGCAATGGCAATTCCCTGAAGCAAACCTATTAATACTGCATCAATTACATCAATTTCTGCATCGTTTCGCTGCTGCCCAGGCCGCCTGGAAAGGTAATCGGAAACAAAGAGGGCAAAAGCAGTTATTAAAAATGCCTGACCCAGCCATTCCCCGGAAGCAAAGGCTTCTTCGATACGATCCTTAAAAGCAAAAGCGATTCCGGCTGTTACAGCAGTTGCCAGAACAAGAAGGGCGGTAATACGCTGAAAAGGACGGCGGAGAAGGTTCCAGACATCATTACGCAGGGCAACAAATACCGCCAACAGAGTACCGCAATGCAGCATTACGTCAAAAAAAAGCGTGGGAACCGAAATGCCTAAAATTTTCTGAACCAGTATAAGATGGCCTGAACTGCTAATCGGAAGAAATTCCGTTAAACCCTGGATAAATCCCAGGAAAATTGCCTGATAAATTGTCATTTTATTCCACAAATATAAATTTTACCGGATAATTACCCATTTTCCGTCAATCTTTGCAAAGTATAAATCCATAATCCAGCGTATTGATTTTCCGCTTTCCCTGTAGGTAATGATCAGCGCAGGTTCCGGAAAACTTATACGCCCCTGTCCCAATCGGACTGCCCTGTCTTCAACAGCGGAAAAAAAACTGTTTCGTTGGGTATAATATACAGAATAACCCGTTTTAGTCATTAGCTCACTGTATTTTGCCTCTGTCTCGGCCTTAATTGCTGCCGCAGTGGTAAAACGGGCAGTTGCCAGATCTTCATACTTTGCTCTCATCAGATTACTGATCGTATCCATATCCTTTTCGATAAATGCCGTACGCAGCTGTTTGGCAATGGCGGCTATTTCATCCTGATCATCACGGGGAAGAATACCGGCGGAAGAAATAATCCGTTCAGCCTTTTCTAACTGAACCCTGGGAAACCCATCCGCTTTAAAGGTTTCGGTAAAAGTATAGGGATTATTCAGCGCTTCAGATGTTTTGTCGATTGGCCATTTGAATTCTTTGATTAATTTATCATTGGACATGATTTTAAATGAAGCAGAAACTGTTCCAGAGGCGAATTTAGCACTGTCAGGCAAAAAAATGGTAATATCGACTTTGTTATTATCGGAAACCATCCAGTCATTAATTTCGATTCTGGAACTAAAGTTATTCTCCCCTCCATCAAAAATCAATATTTCGGCGCCATTTACCATAACACTAAAGCCAACTATCTGTACAGAAGCTTCAATACGGTAAAGAAAACTTCTTCTTGGATTACGTGACGACGAGGTACTTTGATTCTGGTTAGAAGAATTATTATCAGGCGGTGTCTGGGCGCAGGCTGAAAACAGCGTCACAAACAACAACACCCACCAAAGCTTTCGCATACTCTTAATTATAACAAAGAAAGACTGTTTTGGTTACCCCTGGACAGGGTTTTCTGTAACCAAAACAGTACTGTCAAAATCAACCCAATCCGGCTTTTCGGCGGGATTGTACATCGTAGAAAACAGCCAGGAGGAGGATTACTGCCTTAACGACATATTGATAATGGGCTCCCAGGTTCATCAGGGACATGCCGTTATTAATTGCCGCCATTACAAGACCGCCGACCACAACCCCAACTACCGTGCCAATACCGCCGGAAGCGGAAACACCGCCAATATAACAGGCAGCTATGGCATCCAATTCAAACAGGTTGCCGGCCTGGGGAAGGGCGCTATTCATATAGCCGGTGGAAATAACTGCCGCCAATCCGGCACAGGTACCCATAAAACAAAATACAATAAACGTTACAAATTCCGTATTAATACCGGACAGTTTTGCTGAACGGGCATTACCTCCGACAGCATAGATATACCTGCCCAAAACGGTATTTTTAAGAACAAAGTGAAAAATCATAACAGTAATGCCCAGCACTATTACAACAATGGGAAATCCCCGGTATGCGGCAAAGCGTTCGGCAATTACAATCACCAGAGCGCTGACAATTAATAATTTTCCAAAAAACAAAGCCTGGGGGGCGACTTCAAAACCATTTTCTATTTTCTTTTTGCGGCTGATAAATTCCGATATCCAGAAAACGATCAGTATAATACCGGCAAAAATAAACGGCGTTGGAAAATGACCAAAAAACATCTGTTCTTCCAGTTGGAGCAAATCTCCGTCTATAGTTCCTGTGGCAAGATAGGAATAAACATAATCTTTTAAGCTAACAGGATTTACATTAGTTACAATGTATGTAAGCCCACGGAAAAGCATCATTCCGGCAAGGGTTACAATAAATGCCGGAACTTTGGGATACGCTACAAACCAGCCCTGGAAAGCGCCGACGGCAAAACCTATTATCAAAGAAACCAAAAGTGTAACAAATATACCCACACCGGTGTTATAGACATACGCGCTTAATGCCCCGATAAAGGCGCACACCGAACCGACTGAAAGATCAATACCCTGGATTATAATGCACTGAACCATCCCCGTTGCCAGGATCAATACATAGCTGAACTGGAAAAATATATTGGTAATATTCCTTCCGGAAAAATTTGTCCAGTTAACCAACGGCCCAAAGACAAGCATTATTAATGCAAGTATGAAAAACATGGAATAGTTTCGTAAATTGCTTTTTATTAATGTCCTGGAATTTGACGTATGAACAACTTTGTCGCCCATTCTGTTCTCCTTTCAAAAAAATGTATGTTATCCAACCAATGCCATGTGCATGATCTTTTCCTGGGTAGCTTCTTCGTGCATCAGCACACCCTTAATCTTTCCTTCGTTCATTACATAGATCCGATCCGCCATTCCCAGCGCTTCGGGGAGTTCGGAACTTACCATGATTATGCTTTTCCCGGCAGCCGATAAATCGTTAAGAATATTGTAGATTTCTGTCTTGGCGCCTACATCAATACCCCGTGTCGGCTCATCAACTATAAAAATCTCCGGGCCGACTGCCAAAGAACGACTTACAACTACTTTTTGCTGATTACCGCCGGAAAGGTTCCTGGCTATTTGATTAATCGACGGAGTCCTGATATTCAGTTCCTTGCGGAATTTTTCTGCCAAAAAGATTTCCTGGGAAGTATTTACAACTCCCATTTTGGATAGTCCTGCCAAAGAAGAGTTGGAAATATTGGTCTTGATATCCTGCATCAGTATCAGCCCAAGGCCTTTGCGATCTTCTGAAATATAACCGAGACCCCTGTCCATTGCCATGCGGCTTGAACTAAGGAATACCGCTTCTCCGTTTATAAAGAGTTCCCCTTCGCTTTTATAGCCATACGACCTGCCGAAAATACTCATCATCAATTCGGTACGGCCTGCCCCCATGGGGCCGCAGAAGGCAAGGATCTCCCCTTTCCGCAAATAGAACGATACGTTATCCACCACTTTAATGGTGTGATAATCGGGATGATACACAGACCAGTTTTTAACTTCCATGATCGTATCGCCCGGCTTGGTTTTGCGGTCGGGGAACCGGTGAGTCAGGTCGCGCCCTACCATATCACGAATGATCTTTTCTTCGGTAAGGTTATCTTTCTTAACATCGTAACTTACAATGGATTTGCCATCCCGCAGAATTGTTACAGTATCCGCTACTTTTAAAAGTTCATTGAGTTTATGGGAGATCATTACACAGGTAATACCCTGCTTTTTAAAATCCATAATTAAATTAAGGAGTTTTTCACTCTCGTCGTCATTTAAAGAAGAAGTGGGTTCATCCAAAATTAAGAGGTCCACTTTTTTGGAAAGGGCACGTGCAATTTCCACCAACTGCTGCTTCCCCACCCCCAGTTTACTTACCATCGTTCCGGGCGGTTCACTAAGACCCACTTGATCAAGGTATTTTATAGATTCCTTTATATAGTGATTCCAGTTGATAATGCCGAACTTTGTCTGCATGTGGCCAAGGAAAATATTTTCATAAATTGAAAGATACGGACTTAAAGCCAGTTCCTGATGAATAATGGCAAGCCCTTCTTTTTCGCTGTCTTTTACGCTATGGTAATTGGTTTCTTTACCTTTAAAAACAACCTTTCCTTCGTAATCCCCTTTGGGATACACACCGGAGATAACACTCATAAGGGTAGACTTCCCGGCGCCGTTTTCCCCGCAGATAGCATGGATCTCACCTTTCTTTATTTTTACCGAGACTTTATCCAACGCTTTTACGCCAGGAAAATTCTTGGTTAAATTTTCTATTTCCAGTATGAATTCACTCATGCACGTATCGCCTCCCGGCATATTGATATCTGTGAAAATAAGACGGGAGGAAACCCTCCCGTCTTTAAGGAACATTAACTAACTACTGGCGAATCCGGGCGCTCTGGGTCGCATCATAGAAACCTGCATTCACAGGAACCAGGATGTTGGTCCTATCAACTGAGATAGGATCCAGCAAATAAGTAATTACAACTTTAGCACCGGTGTTACCGATAGCCTTGAGATCACCACTGGCAAGAACTGCACCGGGGATGCTCACTTTCTGTTTTTTAAGGACCTGATCGGCAAGAAGAATCGCTGCTTCGGCAAGCTTGGCGGTGTCTTTAAAGACGGTCATGTATTGCTCGCCATTCTTGATGGACATAATGGAATCAAATTCTGCGTCCTGTCCGGAAACGACTGGCAGTTTGGCGCGGTATTTAGCATCAGCTTTAAGGGCTTCGATGATTGCACGGGCAAGGGTGTCATTGGGAGCAAGAACTGCGTCCAGAGTTACATTCCGGGCTTCGTTGTTAAGGAGGTTTTCCATTCTGGCTTTCGCAATGTTTGCATACCAGCCTTCTGTGGCGATCCGGTTAAAGTTCGCTTTGTCTTTGGCACTGTCAGGATGAGGACCAACAACTTTCAATACACCGCTCCTGATATAGGGGCGAAGTACGTCCATGGCGCCGTTAAAAAAGAAGTTGGCATTGTCATCGGTTGGTGAACCGGCGAAAAGGGTGATGTACTTGGGATTTGCAGCAGTGGCGGAAGCGAGGTTAAGACCTTTTACAATACCCTGACCCTGAAGTGTTCCGACTTTATAGTTGTTAAAAGTAATAAAGTAATCATAATCCTTGGAATCCTGGATAATCCGGTCGTAGGCGATTACCACTACTTTGTCTTTAGCTGCTTCCCTGACGACAGAATTAACACCAGTGTTAATATTGCCGATGATCAGGGCTTTGGCGCCCTGGGTCAGGAAGCTCTGAATTTGCTGGTTCTGCTGATTCTGATCAGCATTGCCCCATTGGACTTCCGCTCTGTAGCCCCTCTTTTCCGCTTCCGCTTTAAGGGAGTTTCCGTCTTTTACCCAGCGTTGGACGTGGGTTTCGGGCATGGCAATACCAATCAAGGTCTGACCGAAACTGAGGCCTGCTACAGCAAGACACAGTAACACGAGAAATAATTTCTTCATATTTTATCCTCCGAAGATAATTGTGATTAAACAATAATTGCCCATGAAAAACCATTTGTAAAGTGGATTTTTTTGATAAAAAAGAGGATTTTTTTCTTTAAAGATAAAAAAAAACACAAGCAGGGAATATTTTGATGTCAAAATATTCCCTGCTTAAATTCTATAGTATTCATTTTTTCAGAACAATTCAATCCTTGCTCATGCTATTAATATTACGGTATACATCTTCCCTGGAATGGAATCCTTCCCGAATCACTTCATCAATTGTATTTTTGAAAATAGAAGTGGATTTTTCCAGATATGCCGGAATCATAGTTCCGCTGTTATTATCCACCATGGCATCGGTAAAGGGGATTTCCGCTTGATTGTCCCTGGCATTCTGGGCAATAGCCACCGCAAGGGCAGCCGCCCTGACTCCGATTTTTCCTATAGGTTTATACACGGTCATTAATTGCGTTCCTTCCACAATACGCTGGCAGGCGCTTAGATCCGCATCCTGGCCCACTACAGCAACGCTGCCTGCCAGACGGCGCTCGGAAAGCAGCTGAATCGCCGCTCCGGCAATAGCATCATTGCCGCAGACAATGGCATCAATATCGGTAGTTTCTTCAAAGATAGCGTTTATTTTTTCCAGAGCCTCATCCGAACTCCATTCTTCCAGCCAAATTTCACGAACAATAATGACATCGCCCTTTTTAACAAAAGGATCGATAATCTCATGAAACCCGGCGCTGATGTCAAAACTGTTTACATCGTGAACCGAACCGTTTACCACCAAATAACGTCCACGCGGCACGGTACGGCTTAAAGCCCTTCCAAACTGCCGGCCAACTTCTTTTGAATCAAAGGAGATATAGGCATCCAAAGGAGCCTTCTGAATAAGCCGGTCATAAGCGATAACCGGAATACCGGAATCTTTTACTCCCAGAATTGCATCGGCAATAAGCTCCGTATCGTGGGCGATCACCACCAAAACATCAATGTTCTGGTTAACCATATAATTAATCTGTGCGATCTGTTCCTGAATACCTCCGGCGGAAAGCTGAACAATTACATCCGCTCCCAGCTGCTGGGCTGCACCGGTAAACACTTTAAGATCTTTGTTCCAGCGTTCTATGATAAACGTAGCAGTAGCAATGGAAAAACCTATCGTCAGTTTTCTTTCCTCACCCGGTCTTTTAATTCCCGACCCGAACTCAGCGCTGTTATTCGGGGCTCCCGCAGAATTTCCTCCGCTGCAGGATATGAATAAAACACAAAGAATAAAAAACGCCGCTATACGAAAAGAATACATGCACACGCCGCCTCCTAGCGGCGAACTATAATAATTTCCTTGCGCTCGAGGGCCAAAAGCCCTCATGCTGTATTTTACATCTATATCAGCGTAATAGTACATGCTTTACCCAGGGGATGAAATGTTCCACACAGCAAAGCTTTATTGTAATTATTAAGGTCTGCCGCCTGCGGAATAAAAAGCTTTGTTTCCATACCATCGTCATGACGTATCACAAGTCCGTCCAGGATGCCTGCAACAGCTTTAATTTGATCTTTACCGGCAATGTCATCGCTGCCAAGCAAGGGAGCAAAGTCGAGTGATGTATGAACTGTCCGCATAATTGAAAGCAGGAGGGGACTGGATTTTTTGCACAGGTAAACAGGCCCTGCCCTGACATACGAGTCATTTATTGTTTTTTGCACTTCTTCACGGTTCATCGAAAAAAACTTTATAAAAAATTCATCACTATAATCATACAGTCCAAACGAAAAAAGCAGCATAAACTCTTCCGTATCAATTTTTCTATAAATAGAAAAGTTAATGCGTGAAAAAACAAAATCTTCAAAACTTCTGTTGGATAAATCCTGTACATCCGGAGTTTTTCCGGCTGCATCGGTTTTTCTGGCCGCAGGCTCAAGTTTTGCCAAAGCATTCAGCCTTTCCAGCTCCCTGTGAACAAAAAGAAGCCGGCGGTAACGGCTTTCTATACGCCGCCTTACAAGCGCTACAATCTCGTCAGCGTTCATAAAGTTCCTGCAAAAAAAGCGTCGCTGCCTGTGCAGCATTAAGGCTTTCTATAACGCCTGTTCCGGGAATCCTGATCAGCATGGAACATTGTTCTTTTATTTCCGCCGAAAGGCCTGTTTCTTCATTGCCGATAACCAAAACCGTACCCGTTAAAGGTTTTTCCTGATCATTAATGATTTTTGGAATGTCCCGAATTCTGATTCTGGCCCGGGGATCTGTGCCGATGGTCAGAAGTTTTCTTGATGCGCTTCGTAAAAAAAAATCCGGGCGGCGGACAGAACGGAATTCGACATGTTCCATTCCCCCTTCAGCCGTACGGTATGCTGCTGTAGTAAGATATTTTTCTTCCGGTTCTCCTTCGGTGGTGTTTTGTCCGGCAAGAATAACAGGTGAAGCGTCAAAGAAAGCAGCGGAGCGGACAATAGCTCCCAGATTATGATCGTTTCCGATGTTACAAAGTAAAAGTCCGGTTTTTCTTTCAGCTGCCCAATTGTCAATGTCTTCTGACATAACAGCCTCAATAACGGGTTCATAGATCATCGCTACAATTCCCTGATGATGCGGAGTTTTGCAGATTTTTTCCAGTTCCTCGTCTTCACAGAGTTTGTAAGGACGTTTCCGGCCTGCTAAATGTTTGCACAATTTGGTAAAAAGAGGGAGCCTTTCTTCCCGTAAAAAAAGCCGGTTAATTTTTTCCGGATGAACATCGCTTAAAGCGCGAATTGCATTCAACCCGCAGACAGCAAGTTCATCAGTCAGCCTGTTGCGCATAGTAAAAATGTATCATTTTTACAAATAATTAGATACCTGAACTCACCCAAATACATAACGGCCGTCAATCGACTTAACCCTAAGAGTAATATCATTAAGCGAACCTGCTCTCTTTAGATTAACCAGATACTTGCCAAGCGATGTATCTGAAACCGCAATATGGGTTAATATCCATTCTTTAAGATATTTTACAAAATTCAACGGGTTAACATAAGCATTATTGGAAAGATCATTAACGGTATTCAGCACTTCTCTGACAAAATCACTATGTTCTTTTTTATGAGCGGCAAAAACAGGATAGCTAACCCTTTCCATTATTTTTTCTTCAGTGGAAAAATGGTATCCTACATAACTGACTGCTCCGTGAAGCACCTGCATAAAAACATCTTTGGAACTATTCCTGTCCTTCAGGCAACTCCTGTACAGTTTGTTGGTCAAATTAATCAACTCTATGTGCTGGGAATCAATAAGGGGAATATTTACCGAATAGGATTTTTGCCAGGTAACAATTTCATCGACCGCCATATATATATATATATTATAATAAAATATACGATGAAAAGCAAGAAAATGTTCTTTATTTAATTAACCACAGCAAGAATTATCTGACTAAGTGCCGCAATTCGAATACCTTGACAGTAATTACAAAAAGCATCATAAATTGATTTGTATATTTCAAAGGAAGTGAGGTCGCCTTTCCAAAAGGAAAGGCGTAATCCTCCGCTATCCCGTAACTGTAATTGGGAATGTATAAAAACGTTTTCCATAAGCCAGGAACTTTGGGTATGCACGGTTTTCCTGGAAAACCGTTACTTTCTTTTTCAGACTTCGTGGTTAGGGTCTGAAGGAGTCTATTATGTTTTCCCATAAATGTTTTTTTTCTCTCGTTTTTGCCGTTTTAATGACGGTAAGTATTGTTTCAGCCGGCGCACAAGACTACTCAGCAGACGCTGAGTACCTGGATTACGGAGAAACCGAGGAAGAGCTGGTAATTACAGCCGGCAGAATACCTGAAGAATTAAAGAAGGTCCCCGCTCAGGTAACCGTTATTACAGCTAACGACATCGCCCAATCGGGTGCTACTTCCGTTGTTGGCGTATTGGAAACTGTACCGGGAGTGCGCTTTTCCGGCGCTATGGCGGGAGCCGGTTCCGAAATAATTTCCATGCGCGGTTTCGGAGAAAATTCCTACGGCCGGGTTTTAATTCTTGTGGACGGCAATAAAATAAACAATCCGGACATGAAGGTTGCAAACTGGAATGCCATTCCCCTGGCAGACATCGAACGGATTGAAGTACTGGACGGAAGCGCCAGCGTACAGTATGGCAATAACGCCGTAGGCGGGGTGATTAATATCATCACCAAAAAAGGCGGCGAGCGCCGAACCCTAATTGGAATTTCGGGCGGCAGCTTTTTTACCAACCGGGAATCAATTTCGCACTTTGAACCTCTTTCCTGGGGGAATTTTTCCATCACTGCCGAACATATTGGTACCAATGGATACAGAGAACGACAAGAGTCAGAAACCGCCAGTTTTGCCGGAAGTTCCAACGTATTTGTCGGCGACACCATGCAGCTTTCGTTCAGCGGATTTTTCACCTGGTTGTACTATCAACTCCCCGGCGGACTTTCAAAGGACCAGTTTGAAGACAATCCAAAACAAGCTATGTATTTTAACTGGGCTTCTTTTGATTTTGAACCTAACATGGAAGACGAAAACACCGAATACCATTTTGGCGGCAGCGCCTCCATACGCTGGTTTCCGGCAGAAAACTTGGAATTGATGCTCCCCCTTTCGTACCGGGGAAAAATCATTAAAAGCGACATGCTTTCCTTGGGAGGCGGTTTTGGGGGCGTTTATACCGATAAAACCATTCACTCAGTGGAAGCACGGCCGCAGGGATCGGCAGTATTCGACATTGCCGGCATGCCGCTTCGTCTGCTCGGCGGGGTGGATCTTTATTATACCCGGCTAGACGGGGATATCTATGGTGATAAACCCCGGCATCTTCCTAAAACAAATAACTTTACTGTTTCAGAATGGACTATTGGCCCATTTATAACAGCGCGTTTCTCCCCATTGGATAATCTTTCTTTTTCAGCAGGCGCCCGGTTTGACACGGCAATCATCAAAGCGGAGACCATGTCTAATGTTGCTGACGGGGATAAAACCTTTCACGCCTTTGTCTATGATGCGGGAATTACATATACCCCGGCAGATACGGTAAAACTCTACGTTCGCTATGCCGCCCTTTTCCGCTATCCCTTTGTGGACGAATTGGCACAGGTTGAAACGTCCGGCTTTAACTCTCATTTAAAACCGGAAAAGGGGTTTAACACAGAAATGGGAACAGCTTATCAAGTAAAAGATATCCTCCGCTTTTCTGCAAATTTTTTCTTTATGCAATTGGTTGATGAGATAGTCCTTATCGAACCCATTACCTGGACTTTTATCAATATAAACCAGGATAAAACCCGGCGTTTTGGCACCAATATAGGCTTAAACCATACCCCATTTGAATGGATTTCCCTGGATGCTTCCTATTCCTGGGTATATGCTTTTTTTGCCGACGGCGATGACAGAAATAGACGGGTACCATTGGTTCCCAAACACAAGATTTACGGAAACCTTCTTGTTCACCTTCCCTTTGGCCTGAGTTTTGGGCCGGACATTGAGTATGTAAGCACCCAATTTGCAGGAGGGGATACTTCCAATACAGAAGACCTTATTAATGCATATTTCCTGTGGGGGGCGCGGGCGCGTTTTGCTCTGAATAAAGACGAAAACAAACTTGTCTTTCAAATCACGGCAAAAAATCTTCTGAATAAACGTTATGCGCCACAAATTTTTTATAATGCCTATTACCCCGGAGACGGCTTTTTGCTTAATGCTTCTATGCAATACCGGTTTTAAAATCAACAACAGGAATCAATGGTGAACAAATGAACAATAAAAACAGATTTTGCATAACAATTGTTTTTCATCTTTTGGTGTTCAGTTGCAGTGAAAAATTGCCGGCGGCTGGCAATGGAATCGGCACTGGTGTAAACATCGATCATCCGCCGGTAATTAGCAGAATAATTTCAGCAGCTCCTTCCATTACGGAAATTATCGCAGGACTTGGACTTGCAGATAAACTGGTTGCCACAGACAGGTATTCCCGGAATCTGGAAGGGGTACGGAAAGAACTTCCCGAAATAGACTTTTTTTATCCCAATATAGAAGCCATAGCCGGTTTAAACCCGGACATTATTATTACAGGTGAAATTAATGCCCAGGGGGCAGATAACACAGGATTTGATTTTTTCCGGCAACTGGGAATAACAGTAATTCAAATACCAACCAGTAACAGTATCGAAGATATTTACACCGACATTATCCGCATTGCAGAAGCGTTGGGTGTTCCGGACAGGGGTACAGAATTGGTATTGCAAATGCAATATACAATAACAAAAGTATCCCTGCTCGCAGCGCAACGGAACACCGAACTTTACGAAACATCTCAGACCCATAAACCATGTGTTTATTTTGAAATAGCCCCTGCCCCCAATATAGTGAGTTTTGGCTATGGAACTTATTTGAATGAACTTATCGAAATATGCGGCGCACAAAATATTTTTTCCGGAGAAAAACGATGGTTTACACCCGGAGCAGAAGCAATTGTCAGCGCCAATCCCGATGTAATCTTTATTATGGAGGGGGTCAGTGATACAGAAGAAATTAAAAACCGTCCGGGTTTCCGTTCCATTAATGCAATACGGCAAAACAGAGTTTACGCAATTAATACAGACTATGCTTCCCGTCCTTCACAAAACATTGTGCTGGCATTGGAAAAAATGTATAATGCAATGTGGCAAGAACAGCAATGAAACATTCCCCTTCCAAAGCATCAAATAATTCTGTAAAAAAAATTTTCCTTGTCAGTATTGTTCTTTCTTTTTTCGTTCTCTTTGCAGGGATGTCTTTGGGAAGCTCCGGTATCAATCTAATGGAAACTTTCCGCGTACTTGCAGTAAAAATTCTACATTTGCCAATAAATATTGATCCGCGGTCATCTGTAATAATTTGGGAACTTCGCCTGCCGCGAACTATCCTTGCCTTTATCGTCGGAGGATCACTTGCAGCCAGCGGCGCGGTGTTTCAATCGGTACTGAAAAACCAGCTTGCCTCGCCCTATATATTGGGAGTATCATCCGGTGCATCCTTGGGAGCGGCCATTGTAATGCTTGGTCTCTCCGGTTCGGCAGGAGCGCTGCTCTCCAATGCTTTCTTCTTCGCACAGCCGGGGTTTTTGCGGCCATTCATGCTGCCTTTGGGCGGTTTTGCCTTTGGACTTGGAACAGTACTTGCGGTGATTGCTTTTGCATACCGGCTGGATAAAAATCTTTCCAATAATACGATAATTCTTTTCGGTATGGTTTTTTCTCTTTTCGTTAATGCGATCCTCACTACCCTGCTTTCTGTTTTTCATGAAGAATTAAAAAACCTTATTCTTTGGCAATTGGGTTCTTTTTCCCTTCGCGGCTGGAATCATGCAGTTTTATTTATACCCTTTTTTGTACTGGGAATGTCAGGAATAATCCGTTACAACAGGGAAATGGATATACTTTCCTTTGGAGAAGATGAAGGACAATCCATGGGTGTAAATGCCAAAGCGGTACGGAAACGGCTTTTTCTTTTTGCTTCTCTTCTTACCGGTGCAGCAGTTGCCCTTTGCGGGGCTATCGGCTTTGTTGACCTTATTGCCCCGCACGCAGTGCGGCGCATCATTGGCCCGCGCCACAGCCGGGTTATTCCCCTGTCGTTTTTAGCCGGTGGGATACTCATGGTAAGCGCAGATATTATTTCCCGAATTGCGGTCAGCCCTTCGGAACTTCCTGTAGGAGCCGTTACAGCACTTATCGGCGCACCGTTTTTCGCATGGGTTTATTTTGGCCGCCAGGAAAAACGGCATGCTTGAATTGAACAATTTACATAGCGGCTATGGATCGGGTGATGTTCTGCGAAATATCAGCCTAAAAGCAGCAGCCGGAGAATTCCTGAGTGTTACCGGTCCCAACGGCTGCGGAAAAAGTACCTTACTTAAGGCAATTGCCCGACTGCTTCCGTACCAGGGAACCATCACCATTAATAACAAGGATATAAATTCTTTATCTCAAAAAGAACTGGCAAAAAACATTGCCCTTTTGGGTCAGATCTCTCCGTTACATTTTCCCTATACCGTATACGATACGATTGCAATGGGAAGGTATGCCCACAGCAAGGGCTGGTTCGGCAACCTGGACAAAACAGACAAAACAGCTATAGAAAATGCACTTGGTACTTTGAACCTTAACGAGTTAAAAAATGAATTAATCAGCGAATTATCCGGAGGTCAGTTTCAGCGGGTTTTCCTTGCCCGCACGCTGGCTCAGGATCCAAAGATCATCTTACTGGATGAACCTACCAATCATCTGGATATTAAAAACCAAATTACTCTGCTGGATCATCTTGCTACCTGGGTAAAGGAAGAAGAACGGGTTATTATTGCTGTGTTTCACGATCTTAACCTTGCCCTGCGTTACAGTTCATCTGCGTTTCTAATGGCGGAGGGAACAATTGCAGCACAAGGTAGTGCGGCGGAAGTTTTTTCTGAATATTCCGCGTAAATAAAAAGTAATAATTGATATAATGTATTAAATGGAGTAAAAAATGGAAGATAAACAACTTACAATCATGGATTTGATTGTTGAATCTCATTTAGGGCTGGAACGGCAGGGACCTGGCAGTTCTGAAATAACTATTAAGGCATTAAGTTTTCTGGATAGCCTTGATAATATTTCTTGTGCAGCAGATTTAGCATGTGGAACTGGTGGACAAACAATGTTTCTTGCACAAAAAATCAGTGGAAATATTATTGGTTTAGATATTTGTCCTGATTTTATAGATACTTTTAATAATAATACCAAAAAATTAAATCTCCAAAATAGAGTAAATGGCATTGTTGGCACAATGGATAATCTTTCTTTTGAAAAAGAGGAATTAGACCTTATTTGGTCAGAAGGGGCCATAGACATTATTGGTTTTGAAAAAGGCTTAGCTCATTGGAATGGCTTTCTTAAAACGAATGGCTATATTGCCGTAACATGCCCTTCCTGGCTTACTTATGAACACCCTGCCGAAATTGAAAAGTTTTGGACTGGTGCTGGCAGTGGCTTAGATACAATAGGACATAATATTTCAATAATGCAAAAAGCAGGTTTTAGTCTTGTTGCTGCATTTGCTTTACCTGAAAAGTGCTGGACGGAAAATTATTTTATTCCACGGGAAGTGGCAGATAAAGTACTTTTGGAAAAATACCCTGGAAATAAGACAGTTGAAGATTATATTAGAGAAAATAAATACGAGGTTGAATTGTATTCAAAATACAAACAGTATTATGGGTATGTTTTTTATATTGGTAAAAAAAATAAAATATAAAAATAATGGTTGAATATAATGATAATTTTGTACTTTTTTTTATAATATGACATACTGTTGTCATATTTAATGATTTAAATTTTATATACAATGACCCGTATGGGTTGTTAATATTGTTGGCGGACAAAATACGCATTGGAAATTAACAAATGAGTGAATATGAAGAAGGGTTAAAATTACTTGAAGAAAAGTTTGGCAATGACAAAGATAACACTATCTCACTTGCGACCATCGCCCGTGAACCAAACACTGACGGAAAGCCTCGACCGGTTGTCCGTACTGTGGATGCTTACTATGAAGATGGCGTGTTCTACGTTACAACTCATGGGAAGTCAAACAAAATGCAGCAAATCGCTCAAAACACGGAGGTTTCGGTTGCGACTTGTCCAGAGATGTTTACCGCAATTGGAATAGGTGAAAATCTCGGTTGGGTATTAGACCCGAAAAACGCCGAATTAAGGACTAAACTCCGTAGAGTTTTTGCAGAATGGTACGATTTGGCAAACAATGAAAAAGATGAGAATTGCTGCATTTTAGCAATTCGACTAAAAAAAGGAACATTAAACATAAACCATTGGGAAAAATTATACCATATGGATTTTGTAAACAAGACCATTATGGAAAATGGGGGAATTTTTTAAGCGGTTACAAATGAAAAATCTAAATATCGGCTCAACAATGTCGTCAAGCTAGAACGTTATGTGAAATACGAGCCATGATGGCCCGAAAATATAATCGATCAAAAATATCCATACACATATTGAAAAAATATCTAAAATAGTATATACAGTATTATGGGAGTATATAATGAAACATTTATCTTATGGGTTATTGATAATCATTGAAGCAATTATTATTATATTTTTATTAATTTTGGTTGTTATAATACTAAAAAAACAGTACAAAAATCAAAAAGACAAAAGAGAACAGCAGAATTACCGCTCAATCATTGTACAGGCATTAACCGCTTTGGTAAATGCTATAGATGCAAAAGATAATTATACAAGCGGTCATTCAATAAGGGTTGCAAAATATTCGGTTGAAATAGCACGGCAGTTAGGAATGGGCAAGAGCTTTTTGGAAAATATATATTATATTGGTTTACTTCATGATGTAGGTAAAATTGGTATACCAAAAGAAATAATAAATAAACCCGGAAAATTGACAGACGATGAGTTTGACACAATGAAAACCCATACATCAATTGGCAGAGAAATATTAAAAAACATAACGGCAATTGTAAACATACCTATAGGAGCTGCTGAGCATCATGAACATTGGGACGGTAATGGATACCACAAAGTTAAAGAAGATAAAATATCTCTGGAAGCGCGGATTATCGCAATTGCAGATACCTATGACGCTATGTCTTCTGATCGTTCTTACCGCAAGGCGCTCCAAAAAAGTATTATTCTTGAAGAATTCAAAAAAAATTCCGGTAGGCAATTTGATCCCAGAATGGCACCTATTATTATTGAAATGATTGAACAAGATCAATTTAACTCAATTAATGTAGATAAGATATTAGGTTTTGAGCAGATTTATACTGTTAATTCGATAGGGACTCATGATAATTTTGATTTTGAACTTTTTAAAAGAGACGGAGACGCCGAAATGATTCTGAAGGGAGGCGGTAATTTTAAATGCAAATGGAATAACTCAAGTTATGTTACAATGTGGACAGGCAGGAAATTTGATGAATCAAAAAATTATTCGCAAATTGGCAATATCGGGATTAAATATGACGCAAAATATTATCCTAAAGGTAATTCGTCATTTTTATGTGTTTATGGATGGTCGGTTGAACCGCTTGTTCTGTTTATGATTATAGATAATTGGTATGGTAATTTTGGTTCAGATTTAATCTGTAAAGGAACAGTATTTTTAAACAGCGGATTATACAGAATTTATGAAACCACAGTTATTAATTGTTCTTCCATAAAAGGGACTCAAACATTCAAGATATATTATAGTGTCCGTACCAAGAAACGCTTGGGCGGGATTATTTCTGTAACTGAACATTTTTCCGCATGGGAGAAAGCCGGTATGGATATTGGAAATTTATATGAGGTTGCATTTGGAATTTTTGGCAATTCAAAAGGCAGCGGCAAAGCAGAGATTTACAATTATGAACTGACTATCGGTGATACTATTATTGGTAACATAAATTAGTAACGAATGGGAGTTAATTATGGAGTTGTTTTCATTTAAGTATATAGTTTTTTTTCTAATAATAATTAATTTTTTATTAATTGCTGCAATTGCAGTGATAATTACAAGAAGCAAAAACAATAATTTTAGTGAAAAACAGCTCGAATATCACTCAAATATTTCACAATTAATAACCGCTATTGTGAATGCGATAGATGCAAAGGATCCATACACCAGCGGTCATTCATTAAGGGTTGCGATGTACTCTATCGGAATTGCACAAAATATTTATAAAGATACAAATTTTTTAAAAAATTTGTATTACATAGGATTACTGCATGATGTAGGCAAAATAGGTATACCAAGAGAGATAATAAATAAACCAGGAAAATTAACCGACGAAGAATACAATATAATGAAAACACATACATCTATTGGCAAAGAAATATTAAAAGATATAACAACGATTGAAAATATGCCTCTGGGCGCAGCACAACATCATGAGCAATGGGATGGTAATGGTTATTTTAAAATTTCCGGAAATAATTTATCGCTTGAAGCACTGATTATTGCAGCGGCAGATACATATGATGCAATGTCTTCAGATCGTTCATATCGCAAAGCGCTTGCGAGAAATGAAATCATAGAAGAATTTAAAAAGTGTTCCGGCAGGCAATTTGAACCTAAAATAGCATCTATCGTTATTAATATGATAGAACAGGATCAATTTTGTAAAATTGATGTAAATAAAATATTAGGCTTTGAGCATATTTACACTGTAAATACAATTGGCGTTTTTGAAAATTTTGATTTTGAACTTTGCAAGAGGGGCGGAGATGCCAAAATGTACCTAACTGGCGGCGGTAATTACAAATGCAAGTGGGAAAATACTGATTATGTTATCTTCCGTACAGGTAAAAAGTTTGATGAAACTAGAACTCATTTTAAAATTGGCAATATAAAAATTAAATATAATGCAAAATATCATTCAAAAGGCAAATTATCATTTTTATGTGTAAGTAGTTGGTTTGTTAATCCGCTTGTTCCATTTTATATTGCGGATAACTGGATTGGCTCATTACCGCCTGACTATGTTCATAAAGGATCAGTAATAATTGATGGAAGTGAATACAATATTTATGAAACTGTAAGGAACGAATCATATTCCATAAAAGGAACTCAGACTTTCAAGTTATATATTAGTATCCGTAAAAAAAAGCGTACAGGAGGAGTTATCTCAGTTACCGAACATTTTACTGCTTTGGAAAATATTGGTATAAATCTTGGAAATTTGTTTGAGGTTGCACTTTCGGTTGTATCATATAATTCCAGTGGCAACGCTGAAATTAATAATTATGAACTGATTATCGGTGATACTGTTATTGGTAAAAATAGTTGACAAAATAGTATTTTTCTATAAAAATAAAAACATAATATTTTTTGCGGAGGTAAACAAATATTATGAAAAACCAAGAAGAAAAAATAATAAATTTGATTTCCAATCAAAGTGTTAGTTTTATATCCTCAATTGATGAAAATGACTTTCCAAACATTAAAGCAATGTTACCGCCTTGTAAAAGGGAAGGTATAAAATATTTTTATTGGCATACAAACAGCCCTTCAATGAAAGTAAAACATTTTAGAAAAAATCCAAAGGCTTGTGTTTATTTTTATGACAAGAAGGATGTGGCTGGAGTAACTTTAACAGGAACAATGGAAGTATTGGATGATATTGATATAAAAAAGGAAATTTGGAAAGATGGCTTTGTACAATGGTACACAGGGGGAATGGATGGCGAAGATTTCATAATAATTAAATTTACCGCGGAAAATGGAAGGTACTATCATAATCTTCAAAAAGAAGATTTTAAAATAGAATAATGGGGGATGTACAAGCCGCCTTCTGGCGGCTTGTACAATAATTTACTTAACACTCGCCGACCGCAGGGAGGCATTAAACCGGTATAACAATCATTGGTGATCAACACAAAAGCACTAGCCTTTCCCTGCTTAAAAATATATAATTCATTTATGAAACAATTCCGTGTAACTCTAAGTATTGTACTTGTTTGTGCAGGATTTTTTTTCTGTGCTTGGTCCCCGGTTGCAGATCAACCCGGTTCTTCCGTATGGAAAGTCAGTAAAGACGGCAATACACTTTTTTTGGGCGGAAGCATACATATTTTGCGGGAAGCGGATTTTCCTTTACCGGCAGGATACGACAGCGCTTTTTCGCAGTCGGCAATACTGGTTTTGGAAACCGATGTTGAAAAAATGGCAGAACCGGAAATTGTACAATATTTAATGAGCCGAATGATTCTAAGCGGCAATACAACGCTGCAATCTATTTTAGATCCGGATATATACAAAATGCTTGAAAAAGAATGCAGTAAATACGGATTATCCCTGAATACTTTTTCCAAATTAAAACCGTCCATGGTAATAACCATTCTATCAATGGTTCAAATTCAAAAATACGGTTTTACACAACAAGGCATCGATATGTATTATCTGGATATGGCGAAAAAAGAAAATAAACCTGTTCATTTTCTGGAAACAGTTCAAACTCAAATAGATGCACTTGCCGGAATGGGAGAAGGATACGAAAACGATTACGTCCGATATTCTCTGAATGACATGGAAAACACCGAAACGGAAATTGAAGTGCTTTTGGCCGAATGGAAAAACGGCAATCCTTCAAAATCGGAAGCGATTTTATCCGAAATGGAGGAAGAATGGCCGCTTATTTACAAAACATTGGTGGGAGACAGAAACAACGCATGGATACCGCAGATAAAAAAGTTTCTTGCTTCCGGGCAGGTTTATTTTGTTATTGCCGGTCTTCTGCATTTGCACGGAAAAGACGGACTGCTTCGGCAGCTGAAAGATTCAGGCTGCACCATAGAACAATTAAAGTAAAAAATTATATAATCATCCCATGGAAGAGGAACAAATACAGGGGTTTTTTAAAACTACTCCTGAACCGCTGCAATCTGCAGCAGAAGAAAAAACCGAATCCAAATTCCGCCGTGTGGCAAAATTCCTCATGCTTATCGGCAGCGACAGGGCGGCGGAAATTCTGGGCAGGCTTCCTCCGGATCAAATAGAAGCTATATCAGGAGAAATTGCTTCTATCAGATCAATTGGGACGGAAGAAAGCCGGGCAGTACTGGAAGAATTCAGTTCGCTTTTATCATCACCGTATCAGATACTCGGAGCCTGTACCGGAGGTATAGAAACAGCCCGGCGTGTATTATATGCAGCGTTCGGGCCGGAAAAGGGAGAAGAATTACTTGTACGGGCGGTACCGGAAGCAAAGCCCAATCCCTTTGATTTTTTGGAAGATTTTTCCGGTGATCAACTTGCCCTGCTTTTCAGGGAAGAATCCCCGGCAGCAGCGGCATTGGTATTTTCCCGGCTGCCTCCCAAACAATCCGCCCAGGCGCTTTCCCGGATAACCGGCGATAAAAAAGTGCAAATACTCAAGCGCATAGCCAAACAGGCAGCCGTTTCTCCCGAAGTGCTGGAACAGGTTGCGGGAGCGCTTCGGGAAAAAGCCAAGAAAATAAGCGAGATTACAGGCAAAGGCAATGAAGCAAACTTTAACGGTATGGAAGCTCTGGCGGCAATACTTAAATCTTCGGATATGCGTTTTGGAGACAAAATTTTAAACAAGCTGGAAATCGAGGATCCCGAACTGGGTAAAACACTCAAAGATAAAGTACACACCATAGTGGATCTTCTTGATGCGCCGGATCTTCCAATACAGAAAAAACTTGCCGGTATGAACGACAGGGATATTATACTATTGCTTAAGGCCCGGACTGGCTATGAAGATACCGCCGATTTCCGGGAAAAAATCCTTAGTAATCTTTCCCAGGGGAAACGGGAAGAAATACTTGAAGAAGAAGGAATTGTCGGCGCTGTCCCCCGCCGTGATGTGGAGCAGGCTGCCGCTGAATTTCTTGCATGGTTCAGACAGGAGAGGGAAAACGGCGGCATAGTAATGATGAACGATACCGATCTTGTAATATAAAATCGAAGTACAAACAAGACAAAAGACGGAGTATGCATGAACAAAGGTGATAACATTAGCGGTTTTGAAATTCTGGATATCGTAAACCTGGAAGAACTTAAAGCTACGGGAATTTGGGCAAGACATAACAGCGGAGCGGAAGTGTTTCATGTAAAGAACGATGATCCGGAAAATCTTTTTGGCTTTGCTTTTTCAACTGCCCCGGATAATTCAAGCGGTGTTTCACATATTCTTGAGCACTCAGTTCTGTGCGGTTCGGAAAAATATCCCCTTAAAGATACTTTTTTGGTGCTGGCCCAGGGCAGCCTGCAAACGTTTTTAAATGCCTGGACTTTCCCCGACAAAACAGTCTACCCGGCCAGTACCACCAGCGAAAAGGATTACTTTAACCTAATGTCAGTGTATGCAGATGCGGTATTCCGCCCATTGCTTTCCGAATGGACATTTATGCAGGAAGGCTGGCGTTTGGTTCCTTCCAAAGCCGGCTTGGAATATACAGGTGTTGTGTATAACGAAATGAAAGGCGCCTATTCATCTATGGACAACTATGCGGGACTCTGGTCGGTAAAAGCGGTTATGCCCGGCACTCCCTATGCTTATGAATCAGGCGGCGATCCGGATCACATTCCAAACTTAAGCTGGGAAGAACTTAAAGCCTTTCACCGTGCCCGGTATGCCCCGGCCAATTGCCGCATCTTCCTTGCCGGCAATATACCAACAGAAAAACAACTGGCCTTTCTTGATAATTGCCTTAATGGGCTGGAACCCGGCAATACCGCTCCGGCAATACCTAAAGTAACGCGCTGGAAAGAGAACGCATTGTTCCGCATACCATGTCCCGGCAAAGAAAAACCGCAGGCTATTGTATCCTGGCTGTGTACCGACAGTACCGATACCGCCGAAACAATGGCCCTTGCCTGTCTGGCGGAAATCCTGCTTGGACATGACGGCTCTCCCTTAACAAGAGCGCTTGTTGAGTCGGCTTTGGGAGAAGACCTGTCTCCGATCATGGGAGTGGAATCAGAACTCCGTGAAACAATCTTCAGTGCAGGGCTGCGGGGTATAGTTACAGAAACAAAAGACGATGCCGCCGTTGCCTGCCGACGCATGGAAGATCTTATTTTGGATACGCTGCGAAAACTTGTAAACGAAGGAATCCCAAAAGAAGAAATAGATGCAGCCCTGCTTAACATGGAATTTTCCCACCGTGAGATCAAACGATCCCACGGGCCGTATTCACTGGTTTGGATGCGCCGTTCTTTGCGCACATGGCTCTACGGAAAGCGGCCGTGGGATTCCCTGTTGTTTATGCCGAACTTTGCCGAACTAAAGCGGCGCATTGCAGAAAACCACTACCTTGAATCACTTATAGAAAAACATCTGCTGAACAATCCTCACCGGGCGCTGGTAATTATCGAAGGCAAAGCGGATTATCTTGAAAAAAAAGACAAGCAAATAATGGCGCAGTTAAAGGAAAAAGAAAAGCAACTGAGTGCTGCAGAAAAAAAGCTTCTGAAAGAGAAAAACGAAACACTGGAACTAATCCAGTGCGAAAAAGAATCAAAACAAGCCCTGGACAGTATTCCCCACCTGCTGCGCCGCGATCTGGCTGTCGAAATTGTAACAGTACCGGCTGAGCTCACCTCTCTTGGCGGCAGCGGGCTTGCAGGAACATCCAATGTACCGTGCATGATTCACCCGCTTTTTACCAACGGTGTCAGTTATATTGATATGGCCTTCCCCGTGGATATGCTGAATACAGAAGACTATCCCTGGCTGCCATTTTTTGCACGAGCTGCCGTTTCCATGGGACTTCCCGGTATGGATTACGGCGAAGTGTCCAGCCTTCTTGCACGAACCGCAGGAGGCTTTTACGCCCTGCTTGAAACCGGCTCGCCTGCGCTTCATTTGACTGCTCAAGAGCGGTCAGGCAAATGCGTTGTACCGGAAGAACTGCTGGGACGTGACTGGATTGTTTACCGGATCAAGGCGCTTGATGAAAAACTTGCATCCGCCCTGGATTTGGCGCGCCGCCTTATTACCGAAGCGGACTTTTCCGATCTTCGCCGTCTGCGGGATCTCGCAATGGAAATGAAAAATGACGGCGATTCCAGCCTTGCGCCGTCGGGACACAGTTATGCATCCGGCCGGTCGGGAAAATTCTTTTCCCGTTCCCGTGCGGTGGACGAGTTGTGGAACGGTCTGGATCAGATTCCCTTTACTCATGCACTGGCATCAATGGACATGGGTGAACTGCAGGATCGCATGACAGGAATCCGGAACAGGCTTGTTACGGCAGGCTTAATGGTAAACATAACAACATCAGGCGAAACAATGCACAATGCACTTAAAGCGGCGGAATGTTTTAACGGTTTCGGCGGCCCGGGAAAACCAAATCCCGAATGTAAAGATAAAGAAAAGTTCTTTGACCTTTTACAACAGCGGCAAACCCAAAAAACCAGCCATGATCGCAATCAGGCAGAAGTGTTTGCTTCCCCTTCGCTACAGGTTGGCTTTGCATCCATGTCGCTTTGTTCAGCCCCTTATGGTTCCGAAGAACACGCAGCGGAACTGGTATTTTCCCACGAGCTTTCTACCGGTGCGCTCTGGGAATCGATCAGGATGATGGGAGGAGCATACGGCGCATTTGCCCATCCCGATAATCTTGAAGGCGTATTCTCCTTTTCCACTTACCGGGATCCCGATCCGTTCCGTTCACTTGGCTCCTTTCCGGAAATACTGAAAAAGCGGGGAACAGAAGGGATT
>WRIB01000041.1 GCA_009782955.1 Treponema sp.
CGCAAGCAGCAAAAGAAAACCCAATTACTGCAACAAGGGCAATAATCAATTTGATTGTCTTTTTCATAAAAAACACTCCTTATTGTGACAACCCTGCCTTGTCCAACCAGGCGGGTAATCACGCGGACATTTAGTCCAAAGAATTACCCGCTTTATGGCGGAATGTACCCCAACGAGGTACTAAAAGGCGGATTTCGCCTATTAGCCGGGAATAATAAGAAATATAAGCTATTGGTTTGTTGACACGGTTATTTAAAAGATGTGTATAATTGTCTGTTGTCTGTTGTCTGTTGTCTGTTGTCTGTTGTCTGTTGTCTGTTGTCTGTTGTCAAGAGGACTCACAAAAAATGCCTTCAGCATTTTTTGTGTTGGAGAATTGTTCAAAACCAGCGATTTTTGGCTCATTGGCAGAATCTTATCATTTCAGAGTAAAAAGTTCAATACCGCGCGTTGCTTCATCTTGTGGGTGATTGGCAATAGTTGGGCTAAATGCATTAAAAATTGCTCCTTCATGGGAAATGAATAGCAAAGAAAGTGTTTTTTGGGTTACTCTCACCAATATGGGAAGATTGATACGTGCCTTCGGCCCGCGAGCGCAAGGAAATTATCATAGATCGCCGCAAAGCGGCGTGTGCATGTGTTCAATCCGCCTTTTGCTTTTATTATTGCTTTCCCAATTATCATTATTAGTGTAAACTGAACCAGGAGCATACTATGGATATGGAATATACCTATTGGAAAGCAAAAGACGGGTGGTTTGTCGGATATCTCAATATTTGGCCAGATCATTTGACGCAAGGACACGATATCCCTGAACTTGAGGAAATGCTTCTGGATATATATGAATTTTATAAGGAAGAGCAATCAGAAATAGTAGAAAAAAAGACAGGACGGCTTAAAGTTACCGCATAATATGAAAAGAGGTGCGTTATTGAAAATCCTTAAAGTGAAAGGTTGTGTTTTTGTGAAACACGGAAGCAAACACGATCAATATATGCAGCCAAAAACCGGGAAGAAAGATCAGATTCCACGGCATCCAACAATATCCGACGACACAGCACGAAATATAATCAGGAATTTATCCTAAAGCAGTGCTAAAAATCTACGGCTGTGTATGCCACGGATGGCGGCAAGCAAAGGAAGATTTTGATATAACGCCCTTTACGTATTGAACAGTGCGACGGTTTTTTCCATATTCTTTACTATTGATACGGAAAAGGGACAACGTTCTTCGCAGCTTCCGCACGCTGTACATTCAGATGCATGGTGATCCAGTGCCTTGTACTGGCTGACAATAGCGGGAGGAATGTTTGCCTGATCCAACAGGGCGATGTCCAGATACTTATGTACACCGGCAATATCAATTTGCGAAGGACAGGGAAGACAATGGTTGCAGTAGTAGCAGTGTCCTTTAAAATCGCCCTGAAAATCCTGAATTACGGCGCTGTAATCACGATCGGCATCGCTTGTATCAAGGTATGCGGCGGCATCCAGCACTTCTTCACGGGTGGCACAGCCGATAAGGGCGCTTACCACTGCAGGCCGGGTCAGGGCATAGTGAATGCATTGCGCAGCGGTCAAGGGCCGGGCAAAGGGAGTATGCTCCGCAGAAAGGAGTTTTCCCGCCCCCAGCGTTTTCATTACCGTAATTGCCACTTCCTTTTGTTCGCATAGCCTGTAAAGAGCGGCGCGATCATGATCGAGTTTTTTCTCGAAGTCAAAGACACCTTTTTCCAGATATTCAATTACATAGGTATTCGCTGTTGCCATATCGAATGCGGGATTTATGCTGAACATAAGAAGGTCTACAACGCCGGTTTCCACCACCCGCCGGGCAGTAACAGGATCGTGGGAGCTGGCCCCTATGGCGCGGATAGTTCCCTGCTGCTTCAGATCCTGGGCATAGCGGAGTATGTCAGTTTCAAAGACATCGGAAAAGTCTTTTTCCGTATCAATAAAAAAGAGCATCCCCAGATCGATGTAATCGGTCTTAAGAAAACGGAGTAAATCTTCAAAGTACTTTTTTACCGTAGGCAGGTCGCGGCTCCGATCGTACTGCTCTTTGATGTCGGTGGAACAGATATGTCCCTGGATCAACACCTTGTCACGCCGCCCATCCAAAGCCCGGCCAATGTGTTTACGCACGGTTTCCCCTGGCATAAAAACATCCATGATATTAAATTCATGATCCAGAGCGGTGTTAATAACCGTCTCAACCGTTTCGTAAGGTTTGTTGTCCAGATGTTCGGCACCCAAACCAATTATACTGGCGGACATGCCAGTCTTGCCAATAGATCGATACTGCATGCAATAATGCTCATTGCTTTTTGATTAATTGTCAAGCGGACTGTTCTTGCTATCTCTCCTTCCTTCGTTTATCCTTATACTTATGGATGATCTCTGCAATACAGATCGAAACGCAGAAGAACTGGATATAATCGAAGATACTCTGATTCGTGGCATTCGGAATTACATGACAAAAAACGGTTTTACAAAGGTACATCTGGGTTTATCCGGCGGCCTTGACTCGGCGCTGGTTGCGTACCTTGCGGTAAAAGCTATGGGTAGTAAGAATGTTGTTTGTTTTGGTATGCCTTCGCGGTTTTCGTCACAGGGTTCCAGGGACGATGCGGCTCTACTGGCTGCAAATCTCTGTTGCCATTACGAGACGTTACCGATAGAACCAATTTTTACTGCGTTCCTTGCTGCATTGGAAGGGGTTTTTGAAGGAAAGCCTTTTGACCTTGCCGAAGAAAATCTTCAGGCAAGGATACGGGGAACCCTGCTGATGGCCTATTCAAACAAGTTCCATTCCCTGCTGCTTACAACTGGAAACAAAAGCGAAATTGCAATGGGTTACTGTACGCTGTACGGTGATACCGCCGGAGGTTTGGCGCCAATCGGGGATCTATATAAAACAGAAATTTTTGCACTTTGCAGAAGGATCAACGATAGGGAAAAAGAAGCAGGTAAAAAAGAAATCATTCCCCGGATAATTATTGATAAGCCCCCTTCTGCCGAATTGCGGCCAAACCAGAAAGATCAGGATTCACTTCCCCCTTACGATATATTGGATAAGATACTTGCATTATACCTTGACCAAAAATTGTCAGCAGAAGAAATTGTCAAAAGAGGAGCGGATGCAGAATTGACCGCCCGTATTATCCGCACTGTAGAATGGGCCGAGTTTAAAAGGCAGCAAATGCCGCCGGTATTAAAGCGTATTTCCAATGGAGGAATTAAAAATGATTGATGGTATAACGCGGGAAGTTTGTATCGAAAACTGTACCCGCATTGACGAACTTGCAGAAAAGGGTGCCGATAGGGTTGAGCTTAATGATAACATGGCTGTGGGCGGTACAACAGTAAGTTACGGTGTTGCCGAAAACGCAATACATCGATGCCAGGCAGCAGGAATAAAAGTTATAAGTATGATCCGTCCCCGCGGAGGAGATTTTGTGTACAGCGATAGTGAATTTGAAATAATGCTGAAAGACCTGGAAACATTATGCGACCTGGGAACCGATGGTATTGTCTTTGGCTGTCTTACATCATCAGGTAGCCTGGACAGGGAAAAAATACTAAACATAATCAGAGCTGCAAAAAGTATTTGTTTTGGCATATCAAAACTTGATCTTGTTTTTCACATGGCTTTCGATCATATTAACAAAGCCGAACAACTTGAAAGCCTCCGGTGGCTTGCCGATAACGGAGTTACACGAATCCTTACTCATGGTTCAGCAAACCAGGCTGACCCTATACAAGACAACTACAACCGCCTGAAGGAATACATAGCTGCAGGCGGAATCGAAATACTTCCGGGCGGAGGGGTAACCGGCAGTAACTTCCGGGAAATTTGCGCTGAGCTGGGAATAAAACAGGCTCACGGAACGCATTTGCTGTAGGAATAGATTTGGACAAAGAAACCTGGGCTGCTTTCCAAAAAACCGTTAAGCGTTACCGTTCATTTATTAACAAAACCGAAGCTTTATTGCCGGGTCTTTCCAAACACATACAACACCTTGTTAATAGCAGAGAAGGCCCTTCCTATACCGTAGTTACCCCGGTTGTGTATAACGAGGCTCTTGATGATATTGGAGCGGAAGGCGAAATAAAAATGCTCCTGGTGGGGGACAATCCTGGCCGGCGTGAACAGGAAACCCGCCGTTACCTTGTGGGACCATCGGGCAAGATTGCCGAAAAGTTCTTTCGGGATAATCCTGAGTTGGGAATTGACTTTAGGAAAAACGTTCTTATACTCAACAAAACCCCCATACACACGCCCCGTACCGCGGACCTTAAATCACTTAACACAATAGGCGGTAAACAAGTGGAAGAAGCGGTGCTTTCTACCCAGCAAGTAATGGCCAAACTGCTTTACGAATTCTGGCTCACACTCAACACGCATAAAAAAAGCAGAGAGTGCTGCGAAATCTGGATAATTGGGTATTCGGAGATGAAAAAAAATGGGATATTTGAAGCATACACCGAAACCCTTAAAGATTTATGTAAATCAAACCCTACTTTTAAGGAACATATCAATTTTTTCCGGCATTTTTCTATGAATCAGTTCACTATTGACTTAAAAAAGCGTGCTGAAAGCGGTGAAAGTGTGAGCGAAAGCCTTGGAAGGATAGGGAAAATGTACAGGGAACGTGTATTGGATACTGGTTATTGAAGAAAATGGCAATATTTCCGATAATTAGAGTATGTCAGGGCTAATACCCATCCTCGCAGCTGTTATTATTCTGATTCTGGTGATAATAGTATTGGTTTCTCTTGCAGGCCGGTCTAAGGGCGGCGGAGGTGGTAGTAAAAAGGTCAAAGGCCGGGATGCCATTGTAAGGGATGCAAACAGAAAATTAGCCACAAACCCACGGGATCATGAAGCGCTTCTTGCCATAGGTGATGTTTATTATCAGGAAGAGCGCTGGGAAGATGTTTACAGAACATATCAAACATTAACCGAAATGACCACAACCCATCCCACCATGGATGAATTCACAATTAATCTGCGCTGCGGGATAGGGGCAGTAAAGCAAAATATGCCAAACGAGGCTACAAAGCCGTTAACCACCGCATTGGCGATTAATCCCAATGATTTTGAAGCCAACTACAACCTGGGAAGCCTTGAGTTTCAAAAGAAAAATTACGAAAAAGCAATTCAACATTATCAGAAAGCCAGAATGCGGGATCCGGAACATGCTCCTACACTTCGCGGACTGGGACATTCGCTTTTTAAAGTAAAAAAATACAAAGATGCTCTGGCTTTTATTCGCAAGGCAATTGATTTGGCCCCGGACGATAAAGAATCGATTTATACTCTGGGTGAATGTTATTATGAAGCAAACCAGACCGAACAAGCCCAAAAAATCTTTACTCACCTTCGTGCAGATCCGGTAATGGGTCCCAATGCCTGTCTTTTCTCCGGCTCCATCAACATGAATGCACGTCAATACGAAAAAGCCATCGAAGATTTTGAAATCGGACTAAAGCACGGAAACATTAAAGGAGAAATCTACATTGAGCTAATGTACCGTCTGGCAAATTCTTACCTCCGGTTAAATGAAATTGGCAAAGCAATTGGCCTGCTGCGGGAAATAAATATGACCAATCCCAACTACAAGGATGTAAATACCCTGATTAGCCGGTATCAGGAACTAAACGCCAACAAAAATCTTCAGGTATATTTAATGGCGCCACAGTCTGATTTTATTGCCCTGTGCCGGAAAATTGTTATGAATTACTATGCCAAATCCAAAATTAAAATTACCAATATATCAGTAAATAAAAATGAGTGGGCGGACATTCTTGCCGAGGTGGACAATCCCAAATGGTCTGATTTGGTGATGTTCCGTTTTAACAGGAGTCAGGGCTCCGTCGGAGAATTGGTTGTAAGAGACTTCCATTCCCACATTAAAGAAATTAAGGCCGGCAAGGGAATTTGTATAACACCCGGCGGCTTTTCCGAAGAAGCAAAACGCTATACGGAAGCCAGGCTTATCGATCTTATCTCAAAAGAAAAACTCACTTCCATTCTGAATACTGTGGATGCTCGTGCTGCCAGGGCGGGAACAGGCTCCAAGTAACGCCCCTGCACTATATCTGCGCTGAGCGAAATATTCTAACAAAGTGTTCCGGACTTATATCCCGGGCGCCTAAATCCGTTTTATAATTTAAAGGCATTCCAAAATCCAAAAAGTCAAAACCTGCTTCTTCCAGGGCTTTAATCATCAGGATCATCTGTACTGTACCGGCATTGTTTTCTTCCTTAAAACCGGAATAACTTGTATAAATCCGGCCGCAGATCACGCCGAACTCACCGGCTTTTAATTGTCCGTTACGGTAAAGACTAAAGGAAACAGGCTGAGGAAAAACAACCGGAGAAACTACGGATAGCCTAGCCGATTGATTCCGAACACTATAAAGACTTTCTACCAGAGAAGGGGTCAGCCAATCTTCTCCATGTGTTTGGAGGCATTTATTTACTACGGTTTCAAAATCTGTATCAAAACGTAATTCATACCGGGACAGATACGGCCGAATACTGTGCTTTATATGCATATCCTGAAAAAATAAAACCGATCGTACCAAATGCAGTTTGGGAAGAATCAGATCGACTGAATTGGATACATCATCCGGAACCGGCTCAGAATCTTCTTCATTATTATAAAGCGTTACGGACATTACAAGAAAACCTGACTTCATAAGACGGACAATAAACAACGGATCCCAGTCAGATGCAATACAAAATTCTTCATCGTAATGTGAAGCAAGCATGGCGTCCACAACTTTGTCGCAGTCATCGCCGGGATCTATAAAAATCATTCCCGACTGCGTATAGCGAAGGGGATACGCTTCATTCATTGGTATACTATGCCGTTACTTTACCATAAAGTGATTCACTTCCTGCTCCAGAGCTTCAACTCCGTCTCTGGTATTTTCTGCCGCAAAAAGAACTGATTTTGATTCTTCTGTAAGCACAGAAACACCATGCGCACACTTCTCTACAATATCAGAAACATTGCGGCTTATCTCTGTTAAGCTCTGACATGCAGATACGGCTTCTCCTGCGCTGGACTGCATGGCGGAAGCGCCTGTTTCAACATCGCTGGTAATGGTATTGATCACGGCAATTGACTCAAGAAGCTGGCGGGATCCAACGCTTTGTTCTTCAGCTGCAGTTTTTAGTGTTGCTGAAAGCTGCTCAATTCCCTTAATGATTCCAATCATTCCTTCAAAAGACTGTTCTACATGGGCTGAGGAATCTGCAATTTCCCGTATCTGCTTTTGAATGGAAAGCAGGGCCTCTCCGGAACCCTTTGTCTGCTGGGCGGTGTTTTCCGCCAATTTTCGGATTTCCTGCGCAACTACGGCAAAACCTTTGCCTGCTTCTCCTGCATGTGCAGCTTCGATAGCCGCATTCATTGAAAGCAAATTTGTCCGGGTAGCAATATTGGAAATAACTTCGTTCATTTCTGCCAAAGCCTCTGATTCACGTTCTACCATTTTGGCTGCTTCTGTTGCAGCGGAGATACGCTTCTTTTCTTCCAGAGAAGATGCCACAAGTTCAATCATATGTGAATTTACTGTCATAATGCTGCTTTCTATTGAATGAATACTGGCCACCATTTCTTCTATAGCGGAAGAAGAACCGCTTATCTCCGTGCTTTGTTTCCGGATTTTTTCGTTTAGATTATTAATTTCTTCCATAACCAGGTTAATGGCCGATTCACTTTTGATTATAGATTCATTTTCCCTGCTTACATCGTTTTTAATGGAAGCAACCCCTTCTTTAACCATGGTAATAGTTTTGTCGGTATTGGCAATGGACAAAGTAAGATCTTCCGCTACCTTTTTAATATATCCAGCTGAGTCTTTGATCATTTTGATCATGGAACTGATTGATTCTGTAAACTGATTAAATCCGTTGGACAGAGACGACGCTTCTTTGGAAGCATAATCCGGTGTAGTAACGGTAAGATCCCCTTTGGAAATAACGTCAAAACTGGAAGCAAGTTTTTCGAATGGCCTGGTAAGCCTATAAGTTAAAACAAGAGCAATAAGAGCGGTTAATACTGTAATGCCAAGTACTACAAAAATGACAAAGAGTATCAGACGATTAACAACAGCCTCCATAGACGCTAACGATCCGGTAGAGACAAGAAACCATTCAGTACCCTGTACCGGGGCAGAACTGAAGTAATTGTTGTCCTGGAAAACCACGTCTATCTCGTTACCCAGTACTGCTGCTTTGTCAATCGATGGCATTTCTTCAAAGAGGTTTTTTTCCAGTACATAGGATTCATCCGGATGAACCACAAAAAGCCCGTCTTTGTCTATTAAATATGTTGTGCCGTCGGGGGTTATTTTTTCTCCAACAACAATATCGGAAAGCCTGTCCACCATAACATCAACGGCGATAACTCCGGTAATTATGCCGTCATTGTTCCTTACTGTTTGACAAAATGTAACAACCAATTTCTTTGTTTGCGCATCCACATAAGGATCTATCAGCATAAGTTTGTCCGGGTTCGCCATTGCTGCCATGTGCCAGGGACGTTCCGGCGGATCCCATTCAAAATCCCAGTCCGGATCGGTTTCCGGATACCACTCGTCGGCGGAGATCCATGCGCCTCCGGGAAGATACATGGAAGTAACACTGCCATAGTACAGATCAAGAACATCAGGATACACTTCCATAATCCTGGTAAAAACAGCTTCAGCCGCCTGCTGAGACGGGAGTTCATTAAAAAACGCCGAACCGCTTTGGATCATATTAATGAAAGGTGTCAGCGTCTGATACAGATCAGCATCCAGATACTGCATGGTAGCCCTTGCCTGGGTACGGAGATTTTCTTCGGTAAGGCGGTTAATGTTGATTGTAAAGATAACTGAAACTGCTGCAGCTATTGCAATTACAAGAAAAATACACAAGCCTAATATTTGAATAGAAAGAGATCTATGACGTTTACTCATGTTCTTAGCTCCTGAAAAGTACTTGGCCGGGAGTTCATTGACTAAAATAGTATACTTGAATAATTCTGAACTGTCTATATATAATAAATAATGTTACAAAGCAATAAGACCTCAAAACTTTTATTATATGTCCTCTTTGGTACCATGTTTCTTTTTGGTTTTCTGGAAAATATTAAAGGTGTTTCTTATCCTCTAATAAAAAATGAATTCGGCGTTTCGTATGAAACTCAGGCGATGATGGTTTCGGCGCTTGCAATAAGTTACACCATTTTTGTGGTAGCATCCGGTTTTATGCTGAGTTATTATAAAGTAAAAATAATTTACTTATTGGGCATTTTTTTATGTCTCTTTTCCATATCGTCGATTTACTTTATGCCCGGTTTTTGGACAGTTGCTTTGTCGCTGTTTTTGCTTTCTGCAGGCTTTGGCGTTGTGGAAATTTCTGTAAACGCTGTAGCAACACAAATCTTTCTAAAAAAACCTGCCTTAATGATGAACTTACTGCATTTTATGTACGGAGCCGGAGCGATAGCCGGCCCGAAAGCGGCAGGCATTCTGGCCGATCCCGCAGGAATAGGTATGCCCTGGCGGCAAATATACATCCTTGCAACTCCTCTGATAATGATCATTTTTATTTCGTTTATGTTTTCAAAATTGCCTGTTTCAGAAACCAGCGAAACGATAAACCATAAAACACAAGAAACCGCAGAGCAGCAGAAAAAACACGGTTTTATCTCTGCACTAAAAACCCCTGCTGTCTGGGCTTTTGGCATTGTCCTTGGTGTTGGAGTAGGTTTGGAGTTGGCGCCCTCCAACTGGGGCGGTCTTTATTTTCAGGATTTGTTCAATATGGATCCTACAACAAGCGGCGCCAATTATGTTTCGGCGTACTATATACTATTCACGCTATCCCGGCTGGTCAGCGGTTTTATTATCGAAAAGATTGGCTATATAAGCAGTCTTCTTTGGGCAATAATAATAAGTACCGTAATTTTTGCCGTTGGTTTTGTTCTTGGCCCGGCGGGAATTTATGTGCTTCCCTTCCTGGGTTTTTTCCTTGCTATAATCTGGCCTACCGTAATGGCCATAGCCATTGGCCGTTTCGGCAGTAACGCCCCAATAATGACAAGTGCAATTATTGCCATTGCAGGACTTCTTAATGCCGGAATACAATTTGTTATCGGTTATATAGATCATTGGGCCGGTGCAGGCTGGGGTTACCGCAGCTGTCTTGTTTTCGCTGCAATACTTATTTGTTTGCTGGCATTATTTAAAAATAGTATGAGCAAAAAGGCATAAATGTACTGAATGCATCAATCTTTCATACAATGCTTTTTTCTACAACACTTCCATAACTTTAGTAGGACATTTTTGTTCACAGGTGCCGCACGCAGTACACTTGCTGTAGTCTACAATAGGAATACCGTTGTCGATCACAATGCATTGTTCGGGACATTGTTTTACGCAGATTCCGCATTTAATACAGCCCAGGCGGCAGGTTTTTCTGATAGCAGAGCGAATCGAATTGCGGTTTGAACAAAGAGCCAGAACAACTTTTATATCTTTGGGGATTATCCTGAGTATTCCCTGAGGGCATTCAGCTACACAGACTTTACAGCCCGTACACTTTCCCCAATTAACAACTGGCAGGCCTTCTTTTCCCATGGAAAGGGCGCCGAACTTACATACATTTACACAGTCTCCAAAACCAACACAACCCCAGCTGCACAGTTTTGTTCCCCCGGCAATTTTTGCTCCCCGGCACGTAGTTAATCCCGTATAATGTCCCCGCTTTACGGCGATTTCGTCGCCTCCAAGACAACAGCACACCGATACCATGGGCGTTATGGCCACAGCATCACTGCCCATAACCTTTGCAAGCTTGTCGACTGTTGCTTTTCCTCCGGCGGTACATTTGGAAATGTCGCCGCCGTCTGCCACAAAGACAGCATAGCCATCGCAGCCGGGAAACCCGCAGCCGCCGCAGTTGGCGCCGGGCAGGGCTTCGCGAATTGTTCCAATCAAAGGATCTTCTTCGACATGGAAAATCTCTTTAAAAACACCCAGTGACAATCCCAGGATTAAAGCAACAACAGCGGCAACTGCCGCAGTAAACAGGAGTATCGAAATCACTTTACCAGACCTCCAAAACCCATGAAGGCAAGGGAAAGAAGCGAAGCGGCTACAAAGAGAATCGGCGTCCCTTTAAGAAATGCAGGAACAGGGCTTGTTTTAATCCGCCGTCGTATGCCTGCCATTAAAAGCAGGGAAAGAAGAAAACCCACAGCTGCTCCAATTGCATATACCAGCGATTCAACAAACGTATAAGGTTTTCCCGTAAAAGCGCAGGTATTGTTTGCCGCATCCAAAGTTACTGCAAGAATCGCACAATTGGTTGTTATTAAGGCAAGGTAAATACCCATAGCGCTGTAAAGACCCGGAACCATTTTCTTTAAAAAGAATTCCACAAGCTGCACCAGCGAAGCGATTACCAAAATAAATACAAGTATCTGAAGAAACTCAAGACTGCCTTTAACGCCGCCGGGCATTGTAAACTCACCAAAAATCCCGTCTCTGGAAAGCACATAACGGTAAATCGGCCAGGTTACAGCAGTTGCCAGTACGGTTACAAACGTAACGGCAAGTCCCATTCCTATAGATTTGTCTTCGTCGGTACTCATTCCAATAAAGGGACAAAGGGCCAGGAAGCGCATAAGAACCACATTGTCGACAAGAAAGGCCGAAATAAAAATCTTAAAGAGGATCACGGTGTACCCCCTTCAGATGCACTTCCGGCAGTGCTAACAGGGTTTTTAACGGCGGCTTCCGTAGCGACATTTGGTGTATGTGCTGCCTGCCGTGCTCCAAGACCGCAGCCCTGACAGCCCGGCGCTGGGCATGTATCGCAAACAGTGCCTTCCTGTCCCCTCTTTATATTTTTAAAAGCCAGGTTTATAGAAATAAAAAGGGCAAATACAAAAAAGCCCCCCGGCGGCAGCGTAAAAAACAAAATGGGAGTGTAATTGCTGAATACTTCAAAACCCAGGATAGTTCCGTTCCCCAACAGCTCGCGGACAGCAGCTATTCCCACAAGCACCCAGGTATAACCAAGGCCCATACCCAACGCATCGGGGATTACATGATGCGGCGATTGTTTGGATGAAAATGATTCCACCCTGCCCATGATTATACAGTTCACCACGATAAGCGGAATAAAAACTCCCATGGCTTTGGAAAGATCGGGAAAGTACGCTTTCAGCACATAGTCAATTACCGTGGTAAAAGCGGCAATAACAATAATGAACACCGGAATCCTGATTGAATTGGGAATGAGTTTGCGGAAAGTGCTGATCACCAGTTCAGACATCAGAAGCACAAACGTCATGGAAAGACCCATGCCTATACCGTTGATAACTTCCGTAGTTACCGCCAGCGCCGAACAAAGGCCGATCATCAGTATAAGCAGGGGATTTTCCCGGATTATACCGTTGGTAAAAATGCGAGCCATGCTTACTTTGTCGCTCATTGTCCGGCTCCCTCTGCATCAAGTCTTGACTCAAGCCACCGGGAAGCATCCTGTCCTGCTGTCTTTACAATTTTGGAAACGGCAGCGCTTGTAATTGTTGCTGCAGTAATGGCAATTACATCGTTCTTTGTTTCGAAAGAATCGGAAACTTTTTTACCTGTAAACTGATCGTAAAAAGTAATGCCTGCTTTTTTGTCCACAAAATAATTCGACTTGCCCGCATTGGCTCCAAGTCCCGGCGTATCGGAATGGCTCATTATCTTTACCCGGTTGATCGTTCCGCCGGCGGAAACACCTACCAAAACAACAATAGTCCCTCCGTAACTTCCTGTTGAACCCTGGACCGCAGCGCCGATTATTTTTCCGCCCCGGATTACACTGTACTGATTTACAAAACTCACTCCAGAATCGGAGCTTACTATAGTTCCGTTTAAATCTTCAAAACTCTCCGCATCGGGAAAAAGTTCCTTAATGGCAATTTCCAGATTAACCATATCCTGTTTGTCAATTTCTGCTTTTGTTTTTGCATATACAAAAGCAAGTCCCACGCAGGCTGCAACTGCATAGGCTGTCAGTACCAGTCCAAGTTTAATTGTTTCCCGGGTTTTCATTTGACAGCCTCGTTTGTTTTTGCCATAGCCGGTTCATTCGCGGTCGGCGCCGTCTTTGCAGACGGTGTCAGCTTTGCTGGCGGTACATAACCGTACTTTTTCTGAAGCAGCCGGTTGAGGAACGGAGTAACAGCGTTCATAATCAGAATTCCGTAGGTAACCCCTTCGGGGAAATTTCCCCAGCGGCGAATTAACACAGTTATAATCCCTGCCCCCGCACCAAAGATCAATTTTCCCTTTGCCGTAAGCGGTGCGGTAGTATAATCTGTTACCATAAAAACAGCGCCGAACAAAAGCCCTCCGGCGAGTATGCTGAATAGCGGATCTGTTCCAAGACAAAGCGAAAGTAAAAAGGCGGAGGCTATCATCGCAGCCGGGGCACGCCAGTCAATTACCCTGGTAACCAGCAGAAAGAAAAAGGCCGCAAGAATCAGCATTATCGAACTTTCGCCAATGGTACCATCGTGATGTCCAAAAAAGAGTGTCTTTAATATCGAAAAATAATCCGATCCCCCCGCCAATCCCAGGGCGGTAAATTGACTGCCAACATCGGAAACAGTACCACCCATCTTTATAACACCCAGGGGAGTAGCGCCGGTGATACTGTCCAGGGAAAGTCCCGACCTGCTGGCGGCGGAAACTGCATCTGCACCGGCAGCAGATAAAGTAACGGACATGGTATCTAAAGCAGCCTTTGGTTTAATCCAGCTTGTCATGGCTGCGGGAAAACTCATTAATAAAAAAGCGCGGCCTATTAATGCAGGATTAAAAACATTCGCGCCCAGCCCGCCGAAAAATTCCTTTGCAACAACTGTCGCAAAAACCGCACCAAGAGCAACATAATGCAGGGGAACTCCAGGCGGTAGAATCAGCGCCAGGAGCAAACCTGTAACAACCGCGGAAAGATCTCCTGTCCGGTTTTCTTTTTTTATGATTTTTCGGAACAGCGCTTCTCCCAATACAGCCGAAATAACGGAAACAACAACAACTCCCAGGGCCTGGAGACCGTAAATTACAATGCCAAAAATTGTTACCGGAGCAAGGGCAATAATCACCTGAGCCATGATCATATGCGTGCGGATTGGAGTTCCAATATGGGGACTTGATCCTAAATAAAGCTCGGGCATATTATTTCCTACCGGGATTTGCAGAACCCGTTACCGTTTCCGCGGGAACGGCGCCTTTTTCCTGTTTTTTTTCCGCCTGGGCCTGAAGCTGAGACATTGCCTTCATTGCACGCAGACGCTGCTTGCCGACTCTAAAACGCTGAACTAATTTGATCCGTGCCGGACAGACATAAGAACAGCTTCCGCATTCTATACAGTCAACAAGACCTGCCCTTGCTGCCTCGTCCATATCGGATGATTCCAGGGATATATTCATTATAACCGGAGAAAGATGGCAGGGACAGTTTCTGATACAGCGTCCGCAGCGTATGCAGGCGCTTTCAGGATCAGTCTGGGTTTCTTCTCCCTTCATTAAAACAATTCCCGAAGTATTTTTTTGAACGGGAATTGCCGCTGTAGCTACAGCGTTTCCCATCATGGGGCCGCCAAAAATTATTTTCCGCAAGTAGTCGTTATCAATCGCCATTGTTTCCGCCGGTAATTGTGTAATGAGTGTGCCGATGGGAAGACGCATGTTTTTCGGCTTTTTACAGGCACTGCCGGAAATTGTAAGATCACGGTCAATCAGGGGTTTTCCGTGAATAAAAGCTTCTGCAACAGCGATTAACGTTCCTACATTGCTGACAATGCAATGCACATCCATGGGAAGGCCGCCGCTGGGAACTTCCCGGCCTGTAAGCGCCTTGATTAGCATTTTTTCTCCGCCCTGGGGATAACGCGTTTTGCAAAGGCCAATATCAATATCCAATGATTCAGAATGTGCCTGTATATTTAATCTAATTTCCTGTTCCAACAATGAAACAAGTGCCGCTTTGTTATCTTCCATTCCGATAATAGCTTTTTTAACTCCGGTGATCTTCATTACCATGGTAAGCCCGGCAATTAATAACTGGGGTTTTTCAGCAATTACCGCTTCATCGGTAGTCAGGTACGGTTCACATTCTGCACCGTTGGCAATAATCAGGTCGATGGTTTTTCCGGGCGGCGGATTGAATTTTACATGAGCGGGAAATCCGGCGCCTCCCATACCGATTATTCCGGCATCCCGAATACGGCCGATGGCTGCTTCTTTGGTACAGGTAAAGGGATCCAGCGGAGGCATAAACATTTCAGAGATTTGTTCACCCGCCGGTACGGCGCCGGAATCAGCTTCCTTTTCCTCTGCCTTTTCAGCTTCGATGATAATACAAAGACCGTCCATATTATTCGACTGGGTTCTTGGTTCGATTTTTTTTACAATACCGCTGATTGACGCATGAACCGGACTTGTCATGGGGCCGGGCGTAATGGCATCGGCAATAACCTGTCCCCGTATTACTTTATCCCCGGCATTAACCACCGCCTTATTCGGCGCGCCAAAATGCTGATTTATGGGGATTACTACCTGAGAAACAATTGCTGTTTCAATGGGTTTTCCTTCAGTTACATGCTTTCTGGTGTTGAGCTTTAAACCACGCTGAAAGCTGCGTACCGCCATTTAACGACGCCGCCGGGAAAGAAGTATAAACCTGATCAGGCTCATTACCGCAGTAAGGGCGCTGGCCACATAGGTCATGGCCGCAGCGGAAAGAACCTTTTTTACGCCGCGGAGTTCTTCGGCATCCAGCACGTTGTTTTGGGCAAGGATCGCCAGTGCTCTGGATGAAGCGTTGAATTCAACAGGCAGGGTGATTAGATAAAAAGCAACCGCCCCGGCAAAAAGTATAATCCCGATATTCAGGAGAAAGTCAAAAGACATGGCAAGGCCGGCAATTGCAAGCCAGGGGCCTATGCTGGAACCAATATTGGCAACCGGTACCAAAGTACTCCGCAAGCCCAGCGGACCATATCCGCGAGCATGTTGAATGGCGTGGCCAGTTTCATGGGCCGCTACTCCGACGGCTGCGATTGTAGTTTGGCCATAAACAGGCTGGGAAAGACGCAGCTTGTGATTGCCAGGATCGTAATGATCGGTCAGAGAGCCGGCAACACTCTCTACAGTAACATTGCTGATATTGTTGGTCTGAAGCAAAAGTTGGGCTGCCTGAGCTCCGCTAATCCCATTCTTGCTTCTTACTTGTGAATACTTGTTAAAAGTAGATTTTACCTTATACTGAGCCCAAAGTGATAATAATATAGTAGGAACTACCAGTATTATGTAATATATGTCAAAACCGATTAAACTTCCCATAGTATAATTATATCAGAAAACGAAAAAATCGTAAAGAGAGCGAGTTTAAAAAACAGCACGGGAGCTGTTTTTTAAACAGGCCATTGACCGGCTCCCATACGGAGCAGCGATATTTCATCACCGGAGACATCCAGGATTGTAGAAAAAATCCGGGGCCGTTCTTCTCCTGTATCTAGTATAATATCAAGACCGGCAATGGCTTCCAGTTCCCAGCCTCCTTCAAAAAGATCTTCTTCCGGTATGGGTGGTAATTCATTAGCTTCGGAAGCATGTCCTTCGCCCTGTCGTCCCTCTCCATGCTTTGTATCGGTGTAGTTCGGATAGTCTTCGTCCTTTGTCATGCTTCGTTTTGCGGTTACCGAATAGAGGGGTGAGCCTAAAGCCTTAATCAACTCTACCGGTACAGGATGATCGGGGATACGTACGCCAAGCTCACCCCGCCGAAGCTGCAGGGTTTTCTCGGTTCCCAAAAGGGTTTTTAGAATAAACACATAAGGGCCCGGAGAAAGCCGCTTTAAAAGGCGAAAACGGGAATTATCAATACTGCAGAATTCACCAAACTGGGAAATGTCCGAACATAAAAGAGTAAAATGCCGTTCTTCGCGTTCTCCGGAAATTTTCCTCAGTTTTTTTATCCCTTCTTTTGAACGGAGGGAACAAACCACAATCCAGCTTGTATCCGAAGGAACACCCAGGAGCCCTCCTTCAGATAGAAGCTGTGCCGACTTGCGAAGTACACGATCGTCAATATTGGTTGGAACTATGTATTCTATCACTCGTTTAGGACACCCAAATCAGTTTATCCGGTTCAGATTCATTCATAAAGAGTTTTTCATAACGGCCGGAGTGTGCAACACCCGGTTTTTCGGGAAAGTATGTCTTCATAAAAAACCAGATAACATCGGCCATTATAAGGGCTGAGTTACAAGGGGCATAACGAAACCAAATGTCTTCATCTTCCAGTATTTTTTTTGCTTCCGGGTTTTCGTTCAATTCCGGGTCGGTAAGACGCCTGAGCTCTGATCGGAGACCTCCGTAATGGGTTCGTCCCACCGAAAGCATACGCAGATGTTCATGATCATCCATCCAGTACACTTCGTAAATTCCGGCAACCGCAGGGACTTTGGCATTAATAGTCCACCTATCTGCTTTAGCCAATGGCGACCATTTGACAAAATAGTGTATTTCTTTGCCTTTTTCCTTAAATAAGATTCCAAAATCATCAAAAGCCATAGAGACACTATATCACACAACTATAATATCACAAACACCTAAAAATAGTATACTTTTTTATATAGATGTATGTTTTTTTTGTATACAAATATAGACAGTTATAATTTCCAAAAAAAATTAAAAATCATAAGTCTTTGTATTATAAGAAATTAAATTTTTTTCAAAATTCATTAAACTTGGCACGATTCTTGCTTGTATAAAAGTACAAAGTTTGTCTTGGGCAAAGACAGATACAAGGAGGGTACAATGACAATCAAAGAATCAACCCCTTTACAGTTGTATTTCGACAAAATCAAGAAATTTCCACTCCTTAATTACGAAGAAGAACAGGAAATGGCCGAACGTATTCAGAATGGAGACATGGAGTATCGTCAGAAGCTGGTTGAATCCAATCTCCGGCTTGTGGTAAAAATCGCCCATTCGTATGTCAGTCCGGATCTTCACTTTCTGGATTTGATCCAGGAAGGAAACATCGGCCTGATACACGCTGTGGAACGTTTTGACCCCAAAAGACAGGTTCGTTTTTCTACCTATGCAACCTGGTGGATTAAGCAGAGTATACTCAGGTTTTTGGCAAATAAACGACGCTTAATCCGTCTGCCTCAGAAAAAGGAAGAAATACTGCGCAAGATCCAAAAATCCTGTCATTCTCTTACCCAAAAGCTTAAACGTATACCAAACAGTGCGGAAATTGCCCAGGAAATCGGAGAATCCGAAGATGATGTAGAAGCAATCCTTTCTGTAACTTCCAATATGCTTTCCCTGGATCCCGGCGATCCCGAATCGGCAGGTGTTTTGGAGTTTCATGAAGATTATACCTACAATCCCGAACGGGTTATACTCAAGGAAGACTCAAGGTCTGCCACTTTGCAGATACTTAACAGTCTGAAAGGCCGGGAGAAAAAAATTCTTATGTACCGGTATCAGTTTATTGGTTCGGGCAAAGAAACCCTTAAAAAGATCAGCAGCAAGATGGGAATTTCTCCGGAAACAGTACGCCAGATTGAATTAAGGGCTCTCCGGAAAATCAGAGTTAATCCTGATTTGCAGAAATATTTTAGTTAAAGGAGGTCTACAAACCCCAATTTAGCGCTGTGCCAGTCTTACTCAGTTACTTGTATAACCGGCACAGCAGCAGATTGAGGTTTGAAGTGTTAATTGAAATGTACTTTATGGACACCTTTATAGTAGTCCTCCATCTCTATTCCGCAGCTTATCTTTCTTCGGCGGGCTACAGTGCTTCTAATTCCTTTTCCAAAAAATGTATCCAATTCGGTTTTACTCTGAACAGCCGCAGCTTCTCCCAATTCCATAAGTTCTCTTTTCCGGGAAAAATCAAAAGCGGAAGTTTTATCCGAAGCATGAATTAAAAGGTTTGCCCTGGCAAGTTCGCTTTCCCCTGCAGTTTCCGATACATGGATCATTGCATCAAAACAACGCATTACAACACTTAAGCCATTTTTCAGGTAATCCGCAGGAATGTTATGCCAACGCCGGGTATCCACCGCAAGAATACGCCGTATACCCAGTTCTCTTGCAGCTTCTTTGGCCGATTTAATAGGCAGATTATCCGCTACTCCTCCGTCAACAAGGCATTTGCTGCCTTCAATCATTGGTTCAAAAACAAAAGGAAAAGACATCGATGCCCTGATTGCCCTGGCGAGGGATCCTGAACGGATAATTAGTTCCTGCCCTGTACATAAATCTACTGCGTTGCATAAAAACGGAATGTTACAGTTTTCTATCTTTTTGTGTTTTGTCAGTTTTTCCATAATCCGGAGAACCTTGTCTCCCGAATCAACACCGGGCCTTGTAGCAGCGTGTCCTATTATTTTCCCGGTCTGGAATAGTTTACCAATGGGTCCGTCCATTTTAAAAACAGAACTTTCCATAAAATTGGAAATATCCAGTTCTTCCAGCACATATCGTTCCAGTTCGGGACCGCTCATTCCCGAAGCATAAAGACCGCCGATAATTGCCCCCATTGATGTTCCCGCAATAAGCGAAGGCGGCGGATAACCCTCTTCTTCCAGCGCACAAAGAAATCCTACATGGACAAGTCCCCGGGCACCGCCGCCGGAAAGAACCAATGCATATTTAAGTTTTTTGTTGATTTTCATAGACATTTCCCAGGAAAAATATGAATAATTCCAAAACTAACAGAGTTTTGAAACAAGCTTAATCACCTTCGGCAGGGTATGGGTTATTGGTAATGCCGGCCAGGCGTACCAAAGCTTCGTGACATTCCTTTCGTAATTTCCGAACAGCTTCTTTGCGGTTCAAGTCCGGATCAACAAGCAAGGGTTCACCTATACGTAAAGTGATCATGGGAAGCTTTTGTTGTCCTTTTAAAGCCCGGATTGAATTGACAATGGTAAAAGGAAAATGCGGTTTCCGGTAAGAAATAGCCAATGGAAGTACCGGAAGATTGTAACGATGCGCCATTGTAAAAGCGCCTTTTTTAAAAGGTCTGATGGGCTGAAAATAGTAAAATGAAGATGTTTCCGGATAACAATGTATCCATTTTTTCTTCCTGTGGAGTTCGTCAAAAGCTTCGTTAAAATATTTGATTGTGTGAATGTCTTCCGGTATCGGAATACCGCCTGCAAGACGAACCCAGTCTTTATCGGGGGTATTGAGGTTTTCTTTCCAGGCGGGAAAATACATTGTACGGTAACGGACAGCCTGGAGTACAAAGAGATAATCCCAGCGGTGTACATGATTGGAAACCGTCATAGCCCCGTTTTTAAGGACTTTTTTGTTTTTACGAAGTATTTTCCTTCCTTCAACCTTCAGGCCATAAACAAGGACATTCATAATGAACACCACTGTAAAAATCCCCGTATACATAAGGCCCCGCATGAACCTGAAACTGAAGGTTTTCTCAAGGAAAGGATAGTTTTTATCGACTATCACCTCGTGGGTAATATTGAGTTTATCGGTATGTCCGTCCAGTTCGGAAGGGTATACTACATCCAGCTGAGGAACATACGGTTCCGCCTGTACCGGTTTCATGGTAAAAAAGTATATTCATAAAAACCAAATTTGGCTAGGAGTTTGTCGGGCTTCGCATTTTACACCCTGCAAACTCCCAAAGGAGCTCATAATATCGTAGACTTTTGTGGTCGCTTACCGCAAAAGTCCACAAGTCCGACAGGTTCCTAGACTTAATATTTCAACCTTGACCAGCGATTGCTTTTATTATAATGTTCTTTAGTAACACATGGTATTACATATTGCTGCACAGATTTACTACTATGGAATGATTGTCGTAACAGCTTATTTTTTAATTATGGCTACGGCGAATATTCTGGACGCAAGACTCCGTACTTCTTTACCAACGATTAAGAGCGGGCCTATGGTTTCCGTACTGATTCCTGCCCGTAACGAAGAAGAAAATATCGAAAAATGTGTTAATTCACTGTTAAACCAGGATTACAAGGATTATGAAATTCTTGTAATTGATGATAATTCAGAAGACAGTACGTACGGGATAGTCCAAAAAATAGCTGAACAAAACGAACGAGTCAGGGTATTTAAGGGTAAACCTCTGCCGTCGGATTGGTACGGAAAACCCTTTGCACTTGATCAGCTAATTTCCCAATCCAGGGGAGAAATTCTGCTTTTTACCGATGCGGATACCTTTCATAGCCCTACCAGCATTTCCTGGACAGTGTCAAATATGGAAACTAACAAGGCTGATTTAATATCCGGATATGCGGGACAGATTCTTAAAACTTTTGGTGAACGTGTTACCGTACCGTTGATTTTTTTCCTTACCGGTTTTCTAATCCCCATGTTTCTGAACAAAATTGTTAAACTTGGTTATTTTTCACTCGCTGTAGGCCAGTATGTCGCCGTTAAAAAGGAAGTATTTTTAAAAACCGGCGGCTTTTCGGAAATAAAACACAAAACCAGCGAAGACGTGTTCATGGCCCGGCATATTAAAGAATTAGGTTATAATACAGAATTCCTTGACTTGTCAGGTCAGGTTTTTTGCAGAATGTATAAAGGCTGGCGGTCAGCCATTCAGGGTATAGGAAAAAATATTTATGATTTTCTTGGAAAAAACCCGCCATTGCTTATTGTTATCGCCCTGGTAATTTTCTGTTTTTTCTGTATGCCTTTTCCGGTTCTTGTTTTTTCGATTGTTTCTTCTGTACTGGGATTGTACACTAATCCGTATTTGCTTCCGTTGATTATCGTACATATTATATTTACTCTTATCTGGCTGGTTCTTTTTATCGGCCGCAGGATAACCTGGTTCAATGCCTTTACCTGGCCGCTCATGTATTTTAATCTGTTTTTTATGGTAACATGGTCGTTTTACCGGACTGTATCGGGTCGGGGTTTTATCTGGAAAGACCGTATTGTAAGTTGAACTTAAAGTACAGGTTAAAATAATCCCGGCAGGTATGTTGATAATACCGGAATATATGTCACCAGTAACACCACTGCAAGATGAATAATAAGAAATGGCAGCACATAACGGCATACTTCCAAAAATGGTTTATTAAAGCGGTAACTTGCAAGAAAAAGATTAAGACCTACAGGAGGGGTAAGGAAACCAACTTCCAGATTAATAATAAAAATAATTCCAAGGTGGACCGGATCAATACCGTAAATTTCGCCAAGCGGAGCTATAAGTGGAAGAATTACCAGAATCGCTGAAAAAATATCCATCAGGCAGCCAACAATCAGCAGTGCAAGGTTTAGAAGCAGAAGGAAAATATATTTTGATTCTATTGCCCCCTGCATCCAACGGGCAAAATTTTCCGGCGCCTGGCTGTCTACAATGGCGTAAGACAAAGCCTTTGCCATTGCGATAATGGAAAGAACACCTCCGATAATAGGCAATGCTTTGTAAAAAACCCCGGGTATTTCGGAAAACTTTATGTCTTTGTAGATTAGAACCTCGGCAACAAATACATAGATCACCGATATTGCTCCAACTTCAACAAGAGAAACAATACCTGAAAAAAAACCTACGATTAAAAAAACAGGAAGAAAAAGTTCCAGAGCCGATCCTTTCAGGGAAGAAAAAGCTTTTCCAAGGCGGAAATGTTCCACGGGAATTGTCACTTTTAACGATGTGGTAATACCCATGACAATCATGGCTGCAACCAGAATAATACCCGGAATTATTGCTCCAATAAACACAAGCAGTATATTTGTCCTGATAGCGGAACCAACAAGGATAATGGGAAGACTTGGCGGAAAAAGAATCCCAATACACCCGGAAGAAGTTAAAAGACCGATAGTAAAACGTTCCGGGTAAGAAGCTTTTTCCGTAAGCACCGCAAAGAGAATTCCTCCCAATGCAAGAATCGTTACCCCCGAAGCGCCGGTAAAAGACGTAAAGAAAGCACAAATAATCACGGTAGCAATGATCATGCCGCCGGGAAGCCAGCCAAACAGACTGCGGAAACTGTGTACCAGCCTTTCTGCGGCGCGGCTTTCCGAAAGCAAAAAGCCTGTAAGGGTAAAAAGAGGAATGGCGATGATGTTAGAATCGGTCAAAGCCGAGAAAACCGAATTATTCACTGTTTCAGCTTCTCCGCCGGCAGACTGAATAATTATCAGGGCAATTCCGGCTATCACTGTAAAAATAGGTGCACCCATAATCGCCAAACCAATCAGCAGAATGATCAGCGGAAGTTTAACCTGGAAAAGCACATTGTAGAAAAGATTGATCAGATCAAAGATTGAATCAGGAGTATTAAAACCCCATATAATTTTCGCAATAACCGGAAAAGCAGCAATGCTTCCCAAAACAATTGCCACCAGTGGAACAATACGGTTTTTAACAGGCAATTGAATGGCAAAACGCAGAGCCATTACACAATAAGCAAGAGGCATTGTCAGGACAAAAACCAAATTGGGAATAAAACCGACAAAGCCTGGTTTTATTGCTATTTTTATAAACGAAACCGAAGACCATGCAATAATAGTGCAGATAAAAACCGCAATAAAACCTGTTATTAAGGTAATAACCCTCCGGCTCTGTTCGTCTTTTATGTAATTTATCAAGGCAATGGATAAATGTTTTCCGCTTTTAGCGGAGAACATACCGGAAAAAAGTCCAAGGACAAGAAGTATATGTTTTAAAAGTTCGGTAGAAGCCGGAATACTGGCACTAAAAAGCCTTGCTGCAGCTTCCGATGCGGCAATCAATACAAGAGAAATAAGGGCAACAAAACATACACTTTTTTCAATCTTACCAAGTAGCGGCAATAGGGAAATATGTCTTTGTTCCATCAGCGGCGCCTGTTTCTGGAGTTTTGTAAAAGCGCTTCGATACGTCTGTATATGGTACGGTCAAACAATGTTCCAACAAGTGAGGGCATAACCCGTCCAATTTCGTCATACCACAGTTGTTCCTGTTCCGGAGTTAATTGATTTACTTTAAGACCGTAATTTCCCATCATTTTAATTAAATCATCTTCCAGTTTTTTAACTTCGCGGTCAAGCTGCCTTTCATATCTTCCGGCAGATTCAATTAATTGCTGTCTGTACCTGTCCGGGATAGAACGCCAAGTCCGCTCATTAATAATAATTGCACCTATAAAAGGAGCTACATTAATGGAAGCCATATTTTTTGCAAGGCCAAAAGCCTGAGTACTTCCCACAGCAATAGGACTCTGAAAAACCGCACCTACCAGGTTGCTGTTAAGGGCTATAAGAATATCATTGGTTTCAACAGGAATCATCTGGAATCCCATATTTTTAAAAACCTGATTCAATTCCGCCTGGTCAGCCATAGTTCCCAGTTTCTGTCTTTTCAGATCAGCAGGCACATAAATTGGGGATTTGGAAAAAAACTTAACCCAGCCTACCCTGGCCCAGGCAATGGTAAAATAACCTTTGCTTTTTATCTTTTCTTCCAAATCGACCTTAAGCCCTGCAAGAACCAGATCCAGTTCATTATCATTTCTGATCAGGAAAGGACAGCTTAATGTCATAATTTCCGGAGTGATTTCGTACAGACCCAGAGTTGAAAGTACTGCTGCTTGAATTTGATTAGAGCGCAGGTTTCGTACCACTTCCTTTTCGTTTCCGATCACACCATTATGATATATCTTCAATTCCACTTCGCCATTTGTAATCTTTTTCCAGTCATTGGTCATTTGATTAAGAATGACACCCCAGGGAGTATTTTCCGGAATAGGCGAAGCCATTTTAATGGTAATTTTTCGCTGGGCAAAGAGCGGATTAATTAATAAGAGTAAAACCAGCGCTAAAACTAAACGAATGGAGAAACAAAAGTAACGTTTCCATGTTCCGCTGTTATTGGCTGCCATGATGTTCTCCTTATTGTGTATCTCTCGGTACATCTACCAATGCTGTCATATCCCCGCCGCCCCGGAAACGAAGCACGTTTACCATAAAAATGTTCAGCTTATTAACAATATTCGGAGGCAGGAGGTTACCATCTACTTCGACCGAAAGGATTGGATAGTTCTGGTCTCTTGCCCATGGGGTAAAGAGTCCTTCGATAACCCGGCCTATAAGACAGGCAAACGGGCTAATATTTACTATTCCGGAATAGCCCTGTTCCATGGCAGTGGCAGCGACCCCGCAGGATACGGAAATTTCCGACTGAAGTTCCAGGTTTACAAAATATTTCTGCGTATTGGCCATTATCTGGTACATATCCCGCGGAGACTGGGGAACAAGACCTGTGGGTTCCAGAATAGAAAGTACCTTTTTTTCAACCGAGCGTTTCCACCATTTTTCTATGCCAAGTACCTTCAGTTCGCGCCAGGGTTTGGAAAAAAACCTCCGGCCTTTTTGTAAATCCAGAAGTTTTTGAAGCTTACGATCACGTACAAAGTCCAGATAGTGTATCCATTCGCCTATACTTGCAACTTTTACTACAACGCCCCGCTCGCTCATCAGGTCGATAAGTTCTCCAACGGCAAAATCATCCCGTCGTACATAGATTTCTCCAACAACAAGTACACGGGGACAATCGCTTAGTTTTCGTTTCAGAGGGATTTTTTTTAATTCTGCCGCAACTTTTTTAAGATGATGCCAGACTTGCTTTGGCTTGTGTTCCACAGTCAGCATCAGGGATTTCCACAATTTATCAAAACCGGCAACAGCCGTTTCCGGATCTTTCGCCAGTGCTTTCAAGGCAGTCTGCACATCTTTGAGGTAATCGGAAAACACCAGGCCTTTCCACATTTCTTTGGCAAAATTCGGTCCCAGTTCGGTATAGGAATTATCAGCGGAAAGTATAAAGACAACAACATTTTCCAGACGCATATCACGGAAGAGGTTTTCGTAGTACACGTAGTACTGACCTGTCCGGCAGGGTCCGGTAGTGATAGGTACAAAGAGGAGGTACAGTTCATCCTTTCTGTACTTATCGCTGTTGAAAAACTGCAATGCACTTCCCAACACCAGGTGACTGGGAACGCACTCTTTCCCCGATGCATGCGCCCGGGCAATCTGTACTGTTTTTGCCGTTGCCACCGGGAGCGCCTCGGCATTAATTCCCAGACTTCGAATCGCCGATCCAATATATTCGGTAGAAATTGCGCCCATATTGGAAAGGAGTATCTTTACCCGTTTATTATTACGTATTGCAACACGTTCTCCGGTTTTTTCGTTATTGATACAAAGTTGCTCGTTTATGCTTGCCGCTGAATCGTAGACAAACTTCCAGCCATTGCTGTACCGTTCATCCTCAATTTCACTTTTCTTGGCGCGGTAACCGTCAATAATATCAAGAAATGCTTCCACACGGGTATCTACACCGGCATCGGCAGAATGGGAATCCAGTTCCAGTACGAGGAAAGGTTTTTGTCCCATGATCCATTTCAAATAGTGAAGAATAAATGAATCTGGAGCGCAGGAAAAGTTTGTAATAAAGGTAATATAGATGTTATCGTCTTTTTTCAGGAACTCTGCAGCTTTAACATCCTGTTGCCCGTAATACCAGTACATATTAGGGAAGATATTTTCATCCTCAAAAGGAAGTATGTCAAAGGGAATAACCGTATAACCTCTGGTAGTAAATTTCCGGGGAATTCCCATATTTGCTTCGGCAGTAAAAGCATTATAAGGCCGACCCAAAAGAGCAATAACAGGGCGTTCTGCTTTACGGGCCTCCTCCAGCGCTTCTTGTCCAAGTTTAGCGGCTGCATTGAAGTACTCCTGCTGTTTGGCCATAGCAACATCAAAAGCCGCTTTGGTTTCTTTCTCATTAATACCAAACTGCGCTGTCATATCACAGAACAGTTTCAGTGCCTTTTCATTACCAAATGTGAAACTTACAATCAAAGGCAGCCATCGTTTTTTCTCAATATCGGGAAAAGCCTTTTCTATATAGTATGGAAGACTTTGGGTAATGGGACAAAAACTGGCGTGTACTGTTTCTTCATAACTGGGCATATCGCGAAAGTGAGGCAGCAGCACATAATCCGTCCCTTTATCAAGACAATCCTGCACTGCCCCGTGTGCAATTTCAGCAGGGAAACAATATGTAGATTCCGCCCGTGCAACACCTTCATGAATCACCTCTGCGGAAAGAATTGTTTTAATACCTAATTCGTAAAAGAACCAACTATACAGAGGATACAGCGAATGAGTTGAAAACGCTTTTGGAATACCAACGGTGAAATCTCTCTTTACAGTTTCCAATGCAGGTGCGGCAAATTCTTCGTACATTAATTTTTGCCGTTTTTCCACATAGTCAAAAACCGGTACATCTTTTACCGTTTTGCGCATATTGGCGTACTTGTTGCAGCGGCCTCCGAACATATACTTGTGTCCCGCCACATTAAGAACCTGTATGGGACAATAGTTGTCGCAGCTTTTGCAGCTAAAAACCCGCTCGTAAATAATTTCTCTGGTTCGAAGTTCACCAAGTACAACAGTTTTCTTATCCAACAGGCCTTCTGTATTTTTACGCTTTGCCAGAAGAGCAACGCCGAAACAACCTGTGAGTTCCGGCGAAGGCGGCACAAGAATTTCTTTGCCAAGCATCATTGCAAAAGCCAGCGGTACGGCGGGGTTTTTTGCCACGCCTCCCTGAAGGAAGATCTTTCCGCCAATGGTTCGGTTTCCTACCACACGATTCAGGTAATTGGCTACGATAGAATAAACAATACCTGCAGTTATATTCTCTTTGGTAGCGCCCTGTTGAACCGCTTTACGAATATCGCTGTTGATAAAGGCAGAACAATGTTCACCGAATTTAAGGGGAGCGTCTGCTTTAAGTGCCA
>WRIB01000042.1 GCA_009782955.1 Treponema sp.
AACGCTTACAGATACCTTGCGGCTTGCCGCGGGGAGCCTCATTGACGAACGGAGCAAAACCGTAACATCAGAAAACCGGTTTTACAAAACCAAAAAAAGCGTTATATTGGAGGAAGGAAACATCTATGGCAGAAGTACAAACATTACCAGATTACCCCAGAGGGCTGGATTTTCAGCAAGTCTGGGCATCTTTACAAGAAACTAAGGAGATTTTAAGGGAAGACTCTCAACGGCTAAAAGAAGAATTAAATGAAAAAATTGGGGCATTAACCAATCTTTTTGGCGATGTTACCGAAGCGATGGTTGCGCCTAAAATCTGTGAAAAATTTGATGAATTTGGATTTAATTTCCTCAGAGCAAATTCGAATGTCAGGTTTAATGACAGGGTTAATAACATCTCTTTTGAAGTTGACATTTTACTGGAAAACGGCGACAAAGCAATGTTGATTGAAGTAAAAACTAAACTTACCATTGAGCGTGTAAATAAAAATATAGAAAGGCTGGAAAAAATGCGAAAATATGCCGATTTACACGGAGACAAACGTATATTTATAGGAGCGGTTGCCGGCATTGTAGTAACTGACGAAGTAAGAAATTATGCACTAAATCAAGGTTTTTATTTCATTGTATATTCAGGTGAAAATTTCTACATTACCACTCCAAATGGCGATCCTAAAGAATGGTAAAAACCATCATCATGATAACCGCAATTTAACGCTATCTGCCAGGTATATGATGCATCCCGTGATTGGTAAAAATGTCATTGTCAAAGGTCATGTTACGCGGATCTTTATACGGTTCATGCACCACCACGCCGTTTTCAATTATATTTGTATCAAACCATGTTGCGTCCAGATAAAGAATTCTGCCATTGTACCTTAAAGTAACCCATGCATGGTTTTGACCGGAAACTTTAACAATATCACTTACACCTTTGATATTGGCTGCACGGAGTCTTGATATTAACAGGTTGCTGTAATCATCACAAACTCCCAGCAAAGGAGTTGGCGTAACATATCTGACTTTTATTCCAATCCGGTTAAAGTCATAATCCATGTCCTGTGCAACAGAAAGTAATATATCGTAGACTTTTTTTAAAGACGGATCTTTTTTCATCTCGTTAAGTTTTGCCTGAGCAATGGCGATATCATCATATCTGTCCAGTGAACAATTAACCCCTGAATGAGTATGATAGGAAGGTGTCAGCTTCCATTCATTAACTGTTGTGGTTCCGGGATAAAAAGCGCCTCCCGCTGCCGGCGTTCTGTCATAGCTGTAAACGGTACTCAAAATCAAGCTTCCGTCTTTTTTAAAATCATAGATAAATTTGTCTATTTTAAAGTTGACAAATCTGGATACCTGCCCGGTTGAAATCGATTTATGTGCAGCTTCAATTAAATAGTCGATGGTATGATTACCGTTGATATCGCTGAACCTATAGGGAATACCGGTTACTTCTACGGGAATGTTTTTATAGGTGTTGGCAGGAGGTTTTGAAGAAGTGGTGGTAGTGGCGCCAGTATTGGTAGATTTACAGTTTACGAGTATACCGCAAATCAGCAGAACCGTCAGGATTGTGAATAATGATAAGCGTTTCAATGTGCTGCTCCTTTTGCAATTTCTACCCCAAGATTTATCACGCAGAGACGCAGTGGAAAAATTGTCATTGTTGCTAAGCCAATAATGCTGCACGATTTTCGCGATTGAGACCGTTACGACCTCTTATCCTTTTTACTCTATTTTTATACTGGACGTCAAGCCTGGCTGATTTTGCGGCAAGGTGTGCCGGGACAAGGTCGTTTTTAATGACCTGAACGGCAGAGACTTCACGGCGGGTACAGGCAGAAAGGAGGGGAACCTTCGCCGCTTTTCGGCTCGGTTGAGTATACAGAGGAAACTTTTATTATTACTCCGCCTAACGGTCAACCAAAAGAATGATAGCTGCAAAAGTAGCAAATTTTCGTTTTATTATTTTCTATAACTTTAAGTAATTAAACCCTTCCAAAAATTCCTTAAAATATAGTATATTTAAATTGAAAGCTTATGGAACTTGAGTTTATTTTTCGTGATTCAGCCCTTAGACATGGCATTACAGAGGTAGATATACGTCACGCTTTTGAAACCTGTTGTTACTTGGGACAATATCAAAACCGCACAAATGTAATATTGCTTTTGGGCTTTGATCAGGATGCAAATCCGGTTGAAATACTGTATAATGAACTTGAGAATAATGGCATTAACGTTTTTCACGCAATGCCATGCCAGAAGAAATTTTATCACTTATTTGAAAGGGGAGAAAAATCATGACAAATATAGAAAAACTAACTGGAATGACAGATGCTGAATGTGAATATTGGGATAAACACATTATTGATAACACAGTTGAACTTGGACCGAATCTATTAAAACTAGGCATAAAACCCGGGTTTGTCAATAAGTCTCTGCAATTAAGCGAACTGGATAAGGAAGTTTTTTCATATTTGTGTGTACAGGCAGAAAAGTTTCATAAAAGCCACACGCAGGTAATCAACGATCTTGTCCATGAAAAACTGGCTGTTGGTGTATAAGCTGAATCTGTTTTGCAATTACCCGAATCATATCAAGTGTTTTTGCCTGCCAGCCATAGCGACAAATTGCAATTTATAGCGTAACTTTATCCCCGGCCTTAATTCCCGCTCTGCCAAACCAGCCCTGAGGTACTTCTAGTGCATAGCGGACAGAACGGCTGGAATGAACCGGACTTGTATTGTTGGGATACATATCCCTGATGTCAACGATAGTTCCATCATAGCTGATATATGCAATGGAAAGGGGAATTAGGGTATTCTTCATCCAGAAAGACAGTACCTGATCTGTTTCAAAAATAAAAAGCATTCCCTTGCCGTCTTCAAGACTTGTACGATGCATCAGCCCAACATTACGCTGCTCTTCAGTTTGGGCCAGTTCAACTTCAACAGCAATGGAGTCTTCCTCTCCTGTTATACTGATTATTTTTGTTGTCAGGCCTGTCTGAGGCTTGCCGTCCAGCGATACAGCTGATTTAGCGGCACAGGCTCCAGGAAAAAAAACCACTAATAACACAGACAAAATTAATAATGCAGTAAAATCATCTGTGATAATTCGTTTTAATCCGTGATATTTGTGGTTTCTAAAAAAAATAGTTTTTGGAACCGTTTTAGAACTCATTCAAAAATCCCTGACGCAGAAAAACTTCACGGGTTTCTTCTGCTCTGGACTCTCCTACAATTTGTTTAAAGACAGTCATATCAATATATTTTATGGTAAGCGGCCGTTCAAGAGATATTCTTGTTTCTTCATTTTCCCATACCGATTCATTCGGATTTAAACTTGTTGGCTCACCGTATTTTTTAACAAGACTGACAAACACCGAATAGTGATCAATGCGGCGGGTGTCCAGGCTAAAAGCCATAATAAAAACCTGTCCTTCCCTTAATTGGAAAAAAGCCCTGCGAATAAAAGAAAGCCCGGTGGTTTCCACAAGATTTTCTTCCTTTGCAGGAAGGAAGGAAACATCCCTGTCGCCCCGGAATTCAAAAAGACCGTCTTCTGCCAATTCAGCTTTTAATTCGTCCAGGTTCATGCCCAACTGAAGTTTGCGAAAAGAACGAGAAAGAGTCTCCGAGCCGGGAATTATAGAAGGCCCTGTCCGTGAGGGTATAAAAACATCAAATGTTTCTCCGGAAGAAGGAACCTGTGTGTCTTGCGGAGGAGTCTGCGAAAAGATCCAAAACGGAATAATAAACAGTATTGCAGGAAAAAAGAATGTTTTTCTTTTCATGGTATATTATCGGCAAAATCCGGATGTTTTGGCAATTTGGTTAATTCGCAGATCTGCCGATTTTTTGCAATTTCTTATAAAATGCAGCTTGTTTTGCTATTTCCGATACATCCAAACAATGAATTTTGTCTTTTTCCTTATCTTTAATAATCTGTATTTTTCTGTTTTCCATCAATTTCCTTAAAATAAGCGGTCCTTCTCCTGCGGGTATACCTACCATATTTACCAGTTCTTTCGGGCCAAAATCAAAAGTATAGGTGGAAGAATTAATTTCTATACGGCTTTTTTCCAGTTGCATAAGAAGAGCGTCGTACATACGTCCTGTCGGATCGGTAACAAGGGTATTTGCCAATTGTTTATAGATAAACCAAATCCTTTCCGCCAGTAACGTGGTAAGCCTGGAAACAATCTGGGGCTGGGTACTTACCATCCGTTCAAAATTGGCACGGTTTACTGCCATTAATTGACATTCTTCGTAGGCTACCGCACACGCTGCCCGGGGCTTGGATTCCAGTAATGCCATTTCCCCAAAAATATCGCCGGTTTTAAGAACCGCCAGCAGCACTTCGTTATTGTCAACTATTTTGGCTATCTTTACCGAACCTTTCTGTATAATAAAGAGTTCTTCCCCCGGTTCTCCCTCGGAAAAGATCATGCAATCTTTTGGATAAATCCGGTTAAACTCATCCGGCTTAAAATCCAGTTTAACCGCTTTGGCATAAGGGCCAATCTTCATCATTATTTCTTTGGCTTTGTTGATGTTTTCTCCGTTTGGACAGCGTTTTATGTATTGATGGTAGGCATAAAACGCCTGATTATACTGACTTTGGCGGGTATAATATTCAGCTACATTAAAAATGTGGGAAACATCCTCTTCCGCTGTGTTTTTTAATGTCAGCCTTGTCAGAGCTTCGTCCAGAAATCGCATGCGTTTGGAAAACTGAAGAATAATCTTCATGGCTACAGGAGTATTGTTCTGGATTAGCTGGCCGTACTGTTCCTTCATAACCGAGATAAGTGTAACATCGGTAATTGCCTGGGCTGTTTCAACCTGGCTGTGGCTGGACATTGTAGATACAACGCCAAAAAAGTCGCCGGGGCCTAAAATACTTCCTTCTTCTTCAACTATTACCACATCCTTAAAGAGCCGTACTTTACCTTGCCGGATAATATAAAATCGGTCTGCGTTGGTTTTGCCTTCTACTACAATATATGAGTCTTTTTTATAGTTAACGAACGTCAGTTGCAGCGGCCCGGCCATATATCCCCACCTAAAGTATCGGCTATTTTAGTATAGAGGGTATAATCCTGCTTGACAAGAGCCTTATCCGGCGTTTTAAAGGTTCAAAATGGCAAAACATCGAGGTGTTTTTATACTGACAGAATTTTAAACATTACTCAATCTGTTTAAATTACAGAGAATTGATCCAAAATTATATACGGCAGTATAGCCGCCCTTGGAATAGCCTTATGTCACAGCTAAATTCAACTGGCTTTCTGAAGATTCTTGGGTATGATAATACGGGCTACGGTTTCGTTCCCGACATTGAGTAATTCAAAAGCATCTGATTCCAGCCCGAGTTTTTTTAACATAATAACCAGCATAACCAATCCCAGACCCGCTCCCTCGGAATCATCAAGCAGGTGTAATATGGCATCTTCCATGTCTTCATATTCACTGGCCTTATCAAGACGCTTGTGAACCCTGTCGAGTTCTGAACTGGTTATGGTAGCATTATTTCTGACTTCGATTGTAATTAACCCGTCTTTCAGATGAAGGATCAGTTTTATATACAACCCTTGCTGGCGCTGGAGGTCCAGGTAATAATTTATGTTATTAAGGGTATCGTCCTTAAAAGTACTCATACCTTGATTGTAATCGTTTTGATCGTATAAGTTCAGGCCGCGATCTATGAAATAAACCCGTTTGGTATTGGCTTTTTTTGCATTAACAACCAATTCCTGGATACAGTAAATTACATTATCCCGCAAACGGCTTTGTTTTACATAATCCAAAAAGATTGTAACAACTTGTTCAATGTAATGTTCTACTTTTCGGGGCAAGGTATAGGTAGTCATAACCAGAGGCACTTCCATTTTTATAGCCTTGTTTACTTTATCAACGTCAACAATAATCTCATTGAAGTCTGACATCCTGCCGCACCTTTAAGGTAAAAGTATACAATAAATTATATCAATTTTATTTTTTTTGTCAATAATTTTTACCCGGAAATACATTTTTTTTCAAAAATACCTGAGTTTTAGGAACAAGCTCACCTTACCCGACAAATATTATTTCCCGTGTCAGTTCAACACCCAGTTCCGATTTGACCCGCTCTTCCAGCAACTCTACCAGCGAAAGAATCTCGGCTGAAGAAGCATTACACTTATTAATAATGATGTTACCATGCCATGGAGCAACCTGAGCGCCGCCTACAGACAGTCCTCTAAGGCCAAGTTCATCAATTATTTTGCCTGTCGGCTTGCCAATAGCCCTGCTGTTTTTAAAAACCGAACCGGCGCTGGGATAACGGTAATGCCCTTTGGATTCTCTGTCGTCTCTATGTTCTTTGATCTCGTTTCGTATAAAAACCGTATCTTTCTCCTGCAAAGAAAATGAAGCTGCCATAATAAGACAATCCCTTTTCTGAAAAGGGCTTATTTTATAATCAAATTCCTCTTTATTTGGACGTACACATAATAGCTTGTTGCCTTCAAGAATCTGTACCTCTCTTACCACATCGGCCATTTCCTTGTCATAACAACGTGCATTCATCCACAATGCACCGCCAATTGTCCCGGGCATACCGGCAAGGAATTCCAAACCGGAAAGACCGTGGTCAGCAGCATAATCCACCGCATAGTCAATAGAGGTACCGGCCCTGAACCAAAGCTCAGATTCAGAAAATGCCGGATGATCGCTGAGGGGTGAGGTGTGAAGACCGCCATATCCCGTTGTATCCAAAACAATTCCCCGGATTCCCTTGTCCGGCATAACAATATTTGCACCGCCACCTAAGATAAAGACCGGTATTCCTTCCTGTCTGGCCGAATCCAGAAGCATAGCGGTATAATCGGGAAAACACTCTCCCTCAGGCCTTATCCACAACCCTGCAGGTCCGCCTGTTTTGAAGGTTGTATGATTGTCCATGGGTTCATTAAAATTTATGCTTCCCTGGAAAAAAACCGGACGGGAATTGAAGTTTTCCAGAAATTCGGTTAAATTGTACACAGAGTTAATATACCATGCCGCTTCGTTTATACAACACACTGGGGCATAAGCTGGAAGAATTTATCGCCCAAAAGCCCGGAGAAGCGGGTTTTTACGGCTGCGGCCCGACAGTGTACAACTATGCTCATATTGGAAACCTCCGGGCTTATGTAACCCACGACATCCTTACCCGTGTTCTTCGGGAACGGGGGTACACGATAAATCATGTAATGAACATAACCGATGTGGGCCATTTATCCGGAGACAGCGATTCGGGCGAAGACAAGATGGTAAAAAGCGCTGCCGAGCGGGGCAAAACCGTCCTCGAAATCGCCGATTTCTATACAAAGGCTTTTTTTAACGATACGGAGCGTATGAATATAGTTCGGCCGAACATAGTCTGTAAAGCTACCGAACATATTCCGGAAATGATAGAGTTGATAAAACGTATCGAAAAAAACGGCTTTACCTACAGTGCAGGCGGAAACCTTTACTTTGATATAAGCCGTTTTAACCACTACGGAGAACTGGCACAGCTTCGTATAGAAGATCTAAAAGCAGGCGCCAGAACCGAAGTAGACAATAACAAACGAAATCCGGGTGATTTTGTTCTGTGGTTTACCAAAAGCAAGTTTGAAAATCAGGCTTTGGTTTGGGACAGTCCCTGGGGACAGGGTTATCCGGGTTGGCACATAGAATGTTCTGCCATGAGCATCAAATATCTGGGTGAGCAATTTGACATCCATGCGGGGGGAATTGACCATGTTCCCATTCACCACACAAACGAAATAGCCCAGAGCGAGGGGGCCACAGGCAAATATCCCTGGGTCAGGTACTGGGTTCACAATGAATTCCTTGTACTGGACAAAGGTAAAATGTCAAAAAGCACCGGCGGATTCCTTACGCTGCAAAGCCTTATAGACCAGGGCTACGACCCGTTAGATTACCGGTATTTACTGGTTGGCGCTCATTACCGGAGCCAGCTTCAGTTTTCCTGGGACAGCCTGGAAAGCGCCCGGAATTCCAGAAAATCGCTTATGGATAAAATTAAAACCCTGGCAGCACAGGTACCAGACACCACACGCGATAACTTGATTCAAGAATTTTTACGCAAAGACGCAGAGCCGCAGAGTAAATTAAGTAATCCGGAGACTTCATCCCTCTCCTTGGCGTCTCTGCGTGAGGAAAATGGGGATCAATTTCCTGCGGTAAAACGGCTGGCAGCCTTTGACGAAGCCCTGGATGACGACCTTTCCACCCCCCGAGCGCTGGCAGAATTATGGGGTCTTCTGCGGGATACCAATGTTGCTCCTGCTGATGCCCTGAAAACGATCCTATACATGGACAGAGTGCTGGGCTTGAGGCTGGAAACTGCCCTTGCCGGAGAACAGGAACAGGAAAATCCTGAATTTATAGCAGAAATCGAAGGGTTTATAGCTCAAAGAAACTCGGCAAAGGCAGAAAAAAACTATGTTTTGGCCGATAAAATAAGAAACGAACTATACCAGCGCGGAATTATTCTGGAGGATACCAAAGATGGTTCTGTGTGGCGGCGAAAAACCTGATGCAAAGTTAAATTTGATGAACAAAGGTTTTTTAACTTTAGTATGTAACATTTAAGGAAGAAGATTGTTTTTAGAAACAGGAACGGAAGTATCACCGCAGGAAAGGTTCCGGCGTTTGTATACGACAGTTTTTCCCATCTTGTTTAAGGTGGCCTGTCGTATTACGGGAAACGAAGAAGCGGCGGAAGATCTTTGTCAGGAGGCATTTTTCAGATACCACGAAAAGGAAATGACCTTTCCGAACCAGGAAGAGGCCAAATACTGGCTTATTCGTGTGGTTAAAAATTCAGCCCTGAACTATGCCAAAAGAAAAGAACGTGAACGGCGTGCATACCAACGGGCTTTTCGTGAAACTGAACGAGTCGGAGAAAGCGGCGAGAGGGATCTTATACGGAAAGAAACCCTCAAGGAAGTAACCGACGCGCTTGAGCAACTTCCCGAAAACCTCCGTATCGTGCTAGTATTAAAGGAGTACGGGGAACTGAATTATAAAGAAATTGGACGTGCCCTTGGCATAAGCGAAGGGAATGTTAAGGTAAGGGTTTTTAGGGCAAGGGAACGCCTTGCTGTCCTTTTGGGCTCGGCAGGCGGTTTTGAAATGCCTGGTAGTACACCCGGCGAAGCAGTTGCTATGGATAAGGATGGGTAAAATGTGTCCTGATCATCAGGTAATGTCGGTTTATTTTGACGGCGAGTTGGATTCCCCCTGGAAGGAAAAATTTGAAAAGCATCTGGAAATATGCCCTTCCTGCCGGAAACATCTTGAATCATACAAGGTTATGAGACAAAGGCTTAAGGAAGCTTCTTTGGTTCCTGACAGGCCAATGGATCAAACCTTAATGGAAGCCATGGAGCGGGTTTGGGAAAAAACCGGCTATGTAATAAGACCCAGACGCCATGGCGTACGGCGCTTCTGGAACGGATCATTAACGATCCCCGTCCCCATTGCCGCAGCTGCGGGACTTATAATGGCAATAGCCTTTGCCGCCATTATCGCCTTTAAACAGCCGGCAAAAGTAACCGAACCTCCGCAATTGGCCGGTATGGAAATGCAGGATATGATACCTGTCTCAGCAGATATGGCAAGTTTCTTTCAATATTTGAGCAGTGATAATTCAGCCGATATGGTTATTATCCGCCTGCCTGAAACAACTTTTACCAATGTCGGCGAACCCCGCATGATCAGGGCAGCTGACTATACAAGAGGTGATGGCTCTCGATGATTAAACCCGGACTTCTTTGTGCTTTGGCCCTTATATGCTCGGGCCTCTTCGCCCAGGAACAGCGTCTGGTTCTTCATATTACCTCCTCAGTTGGAAGCAGTACCCAGGATTCGTGGAACACATTTACTTCCAAGGTTACTATTCCCGGACGGGGGGTAGAAATCAAACTGGTTAATGATAACCTTACAATAACAGTTCAATTTACCCCCCACTTTCGACAGGACAAATATACGCTGATCGCCCAAAGCGAAATCTTGATTAACATTCCCGAAAAAGGAATGAGTTATAAAACCGACACTCGTTCGCTCCCCATTGAGTTGGGAGATTCGATTGTTTATCTTCTTCCATTGAGTTCTGAAAACGCTCCCGATAACCCGCGTATTGAACTTTATTTAACAATGTACCGTTATGGTGAAGAACCAGCTATAGAAGTTGGCTCAGAAAATCCAACAACTTCGCTTCCTCCGACTGATACCACCGGAGGCAATCAACCCAGAAGGGAAGACAGAAGAGAAGCAGGCCAGAGAGAGGGTTCCAGATCCGGAGGACGAAACAGATAGTGGTTACCGTTATTTCTCTGGGGGGCTCAATTGTAGCTCCGGACGGCGTCGATATTCCTTTTTTGAAAGATTTCCATTCTCTTATAAGTGATTTTTTAAACGAAGACGAAAAACGGCGCTTTGTCCTGGTGGTGGGCGGCGGCGGTCCGGCACGCGCATGGCAAAATGCTTATCGTGAAATTTCTTCCGCTGTAAAAGACGAGGATGCAGACTGGATTGGTGTTATGGCAACCCGGCTTAATGCCCAGCTTATCAAGGCAATTATGGGAGAATGGTGTAATCAGCCGGTTATTACCGATCCTTCAAAAACAGAGCCCTTTACGGGGAGGATTCTTGTCGCAGCAGGCTGGAAACCAGGTTTTTCTTCGGATTATGATGCGGTTCTTTTGGCTGAACAATTCGGCGCCGGCATGGTGTTAAATCTCTCGAATATCAAACAGGTCTATACAGACGACCCCAGAACAAATCCTGACGCAAAACCCCTGGATACCATATCCTGGGAAGATTTTAAAGCTCTTGTTGGCGAAACATGGACACCCGGCAAAAACGTCCCCTTTGACCCGGTTGCAACCCGTCACGCTGCAAAATTGAATTTAAAGGTGATCTGTGCAGCAGGCAAAGATCTCCCCAACCTCCGCCTTATACTGGAAGACAAACCCTTTATCGGCACATTAATTGGATAGTACATTTTTTTGTTTTTCTATCATTCTTTGCGTCCTCCACGTCTCTGCGCCTCCGCGTGAGATAACTGAGATTAATTTCCTGTTGAGATTCTCCATTTTTTACGCTAAACTTAATTATTGATTGCCAAAGGAGCCTCAGATGGAAATTTCTGCATTGCAAAGAGAACGTTATAAATATCAACCAAAACTCCCTGCCATACTTTCACAGTCGATAGAAGATGTGGCGCTTTCTTTTGGAAAACCAACCAAATCCATAGCGGACAGCGATGCTCTGGCAGAGCTGTTTAAGCTAAGTTATGGCAAACCCATTGCAAGTATTGTAAAAGGGAAGAATGAAAAAATAAATCAACCCCTGATTGTAGGAGTGATTCTTTCGGGCGGCCAGGCTCCGGGAGGACATAATGTTATTGCAGGTATTTACGACGGCCTTAAAAAGGGAAATAAGTCTTCTGTATTGCTCGGTTTTCTTGGAGGTCCCGGCGGAATGCTGGAAGACCGTGCTGTAGAAATTACCGATACAATTATCGATGAATACAGAAACACCGGCGGCTTTGACATTATTGGTTCTGGCCGTACCAAGATTGAAACCCCCGAACAATTTGCAGCCGCACTAACAACGGCAAAAAAACGAAACCTTGATGCCGTGGTTGTTATCGGAGGAGACGATTCCAATACCAATGCGGCGCTTCTTGCCGAATACTTTACTGCACAAAATCTGAAAACCCGGGTTATAGGCTGTCCGAAAACAATAGACGGCGATCTTAAAAACGAATACATTGAAGCTTCCTTCGGTTTTGACACCGCAGCAAAAACCTACAGCGAATTAATCGGCAACATAGAACGCGATGCCGCCAGCGCCAGGAAATACTGGCATTTTATTAAGCTAATGGGACGTTCGGCAAGCCATATTACCCTGGAATGCGGTCTTCAAACCCGGCCAAACGTATGCCTTATTTCCGAGGAAGTAGAAGCAAAGAATATTTCCATGGTACAGATTGTTGAACAGATATGTTCGTCCATTGTTAAAAGAGCGGCAAACAAGGACAACTTCGGCGTGGTTTTGATCCCCGAAGGATTGATCGAATTTGTTCCGGAAATGAAAAAGTTGATCGAGGAACTAAACGATATTATGGCCGATCACGGCGATGAACTGACGGAAAAAACCGGCTTTGCCGATCAAATTTCCTGGCTTAATTCCCGCCTTTCCGGTGAATCAAATACCCTGTTTACAGCATTGCCGCCGGAAATAGCCCGGCAGCTTTTGGCCGACCGGGATCCCCATGGAAATGTTCAGGTTTCCCGGATTGATACGGAAAAACTTCTTATTGGTATGGTAGAAGAAAAGCTTAAGGAACTAAAAAAAACCGGCATGTATAACGGAAAGTTCAGCGCCCTGGCACATTTTTTCGGCTATGAAGGACGCAGTGCATTCCCAAGCAACTTTGATGCAGACTACTGCTACAGTCTGGGATTTACCGCTTTTGTGCTAATAGCATCCGGCCTTACCGGTTACATATCCAGTGTCAGGAATCTTACCGCTCCGGCAGACAAATGGACACCTGGCGGTATACCTCTTACTATGATGATGAACATGGAACGCCGACACGGTTCTGCAAAACCGGTAATTAAAAAAGCGCTGGTTGAACTGGAAGGAAAACCCTTTAAAGCATTGGCCGAAAACCGGGAAAAATGGGCGGAAAATACCTGCTACCGGTTTCCCGGAGCCATACAGTACTATGGGCCATCTGATGTCTGCGATCAACCTACAAAAACCCTTATACTGGAACACTCATAAACCTGAGGCTGTTCCAAAATGTATAAGAACCGCAGGTTCGGCATTTTGGAACAAGCTTACATGGTTTAAATTTTTCTAAAGAATTAGACCAACAAGTCTAACAGGAGTATTATTATGAAAAAAAGTATTTGCTTTATCAGCGTGTTGTTTTTTACAGTTTCACTCTTTGCACAAAATTCCGTTTCCGCCGGCAATGCGGAACTTCCCGTTAAACGCATCGCACTGTTTTCTTCCGGAGTCGGGTATTTTGAACATTCAGGAACAGTCTCCGGTTCGGCCGAGTTAACCCTGACCTTTGAAGTAGGCATGGTTAATGATGCCCTTAAATCCCTTGTGGTAGGCGACCCGGGACAGGGAGCATCTCCTTCGGTCAGCTATCCCTCAGAAGATACGCTGATACGTACACTTCAAAGCCTGGGTATTGATCTTTCACGCAATCCCGGAACAGCCGAAATTTTTGCAAGTCAACGCGGTGCGGAAATAGAAGTGTCTGCGCCAAATCCAATCAGCGGACGTATCCTGGGAGTTGAACGGCGGGCATCTGCAAGGAGTGCCTTTGGAGACATTGTACAAGACGCTTTTCTTTCTCTTTCTACCAACGAGGGTATCCGGATTATCGCTCTTAGTGATATCGCATCTTTTTCCTTTAAAGATCCGGCTCTGAATGCAGATCTAAAACGGGCTTTGGATCTTATTGCCGCAAACAGGACTACAAGAAACCGGAGCCTCCTTGTTCGCCTTCCCGGCAGTGGCAGCCGTACTGTTTCGTTAAGTTATGTTATTGCCGTACCGGTATGGAAGGTTTCCTACCGTCTAGACCTTGGTCAACAGCAGCCTCTTTTCCAGGGCTGGGCAATTATCGACAACAACAGTGATACAGACTGGAACAATGTGGAGCTTTCGCTTGTTTCCGGCCGCCCTGTTTCATTTATTCAGGAACTCTATCCTCCGTATTACTTTACACGCCCTACCCTGCCCCTTGCCATTGCCGGAAGCGCCCAGGCGGGAACCTATGCCGGCGGTTATGACCGCCAGGAAGAAGCTTTGGTTATGAGGGAACGTGCTTTAATGGATGATTCTGCCGTTGTGTACGAGATGGACACAATGGCAAAAGCCGCCGCTCCGTCTGCAGCGCGCAATACCGGCGGAGGCCCTGCATCTAATGTTACATCAGTTCAGACCGCCGCCGCAGGAAGCGCTGCCGGTGATCAATTTGCCTTTACCGTAAAAAATCCCGTCACCCTTAACCGCAGGCAAAGCGCCATGATTCCATTGGTTAATGGCAAAATGGGAGCGGTAAAAACTTTGGTCTTAACAGGAAACAAAGCGCTTAACGGTAGCATACACCCCGACCTTGCCGCCGAACTGACCAACACCACCGGGATGAAACTCCCCGCAGGGCCAATTACCGTCTTTGACGGCGGCAGCTATGCCGGAGATGCACTTATTGAGTTCTTTGGCGAAAACGACAAAAGGTTAATTAAATACGGAGAAGATCTTTCCGTAACAGGGACAGCAGCGCTTGATTCGGGAACAAGACTTGTCAGTACTGTTACAATTTCCGGCGGTGTTATGATGATAAACCGCCGCCAGATTTATGAACGAACATATACCGTTAAAAACACTGCGTCCGAAACAAAACGGCTTATTATAGAACATCCGATAACAAACAATTCAACCCTGCTCGAACCCTCCAAGTATCTGGAAAAAACTGATTCCCTTTACCGTTTCGAACATACACTCCGCGCCAACGGCGAGTTGGTATTCAAAGTTAGGGAAGAAGTCCCTGTAGCAGAAAGAGTTGTGCTGGGCACACTCAGAACAGACAGCTTTGTCAGCTACAGTACCAATCAGGAAATTCCCGCCAATGTCAGAACAGCCCTGGCAAGAGCGGTAGAGCTAAAGCGCAGGAATGAAGCAGCCGTGCAGGCCCAAAACGAACTTACAGCCCGACGTACAAGGCTTGTCGCCGAACAGGACAGGATACGGCAAAATTTGAATGCAGTAGGAACGGGGAGTGATTTGGGCAAAGAGTATATGCGGCGCATGACCGACCTGGACAACGAAATCGACGGCCTTAATAAGGAACAGGAAAAAGCCGCAGAACTGGTTCGCAGTACACAGAAGGAATTTGACGACTATATTGCAGGATTAAAGCTGTAAGTTGAATTAAGCTGTTCCAAAAACTGTACCTGCCCGCTTTATAAAATGGTCAGGGAGGTTTTGGAACAGCCTCAGTTAAAAACTCCAGCCGACAACAGTTTTTATATAGCAGTTATCCCGGTACTGCCCCAGTTCCCCTGTTCTGTCTCCGCCGAAAATACCTACGGAAAGTTCTGCGGTAATATCATTCTTCGACCAGATAATTGCCGGGACTATAAAGAAATCCTTGTCTTCTATACCCCAAAGGGCTGTGGTTTTAAGTTCCAGTTCGTCCTGGAAGATTTTTTTTGAAAGTATCGCTGTAATTCGTGTTGAAGTTATTTTCTTGCCATTTTCGGTATCAATCACCAAAGGATCACTGCCGATTTTATCGTGCATAAGCCGTATAAGTCCGTTTCCCTGAAGGTTCAGATTAATCCCCAAAAACAGATCCCGGTCAAAACCAAGCGACCATACAAAATGCGGGTTATAAACCGCTTCGTCATCGCCTTTTAGATCGCTTGTTATGTTTATTCCGGTTTCGGCACGGAGGTTAAAGCCGGCAATAACCTGGGCATAATCAACACCTATCTGGTGAAAGTAGTTGTAGTCAATGGAATAGTGAATTTTTTCAGGATGAATTTCAAGAAATGGCAGAGATAAATTCAAAACAGCTATATCTCTTAAATCAATAGCATAAGCAGGACGAGAAAGCCTTCCAAAATAATATTGTACTCCTAGATCGGATTCGCCAATTGTAGTGGTAAAGCGCAGTCCTCCCTGTGCATATTTTAAGGTATCGGTTTTTTTCTGATAAAGATCTGCCGGATCAAATGGCTCTTTGTTAAAAGCCTCGTTTGCATCCTTTATTATTGTTGGAAGATATGCACTAAAAAGAGGCGGGACCATGCCTGGCAGTGAGTTTATCACTCCTGCCTGTATCTGCCCTGGCAACCCCATAATCTGGGGCGGCGCCCATCTGCCTTCCATTGCATACTTGTTTCCCGCAAACCAGGGAACAAAGACTCCTTCCAGTTTGGAAAAAGTACCCATGTTCCAGCTTACATGAAGCATTGGACGTGCAAGTTTGATGTCCCTGGGATTCCCAATATCGCTTAAATCCGAATAATCTACCGGATTAATTACATCTAGCGGGCCAAAACTGTCCGCCCTGCCCCAGGTAAGTTTACGCAAACCTGCTTCAATATCCACAGGGCCAACATAAATGCGAAGGTATGCTTCGTCAATAATCACAGGACTGGAAAAAGAGTCATCTGAAAAATCCGGTTCGACTTTTAAGTTGATAACTCCATCGGCGGTTTTTCCGCTGGCGGTAAAATTCAGTTTCCCGGAAAAAACATTTCCAGGCTCAATACCCTTTCTCTTGTCACTCGAGCCAAGCTCATCGGTAAAGGCAAGGAGCTGTGCTGAAATTTCCCCGGATATTTTTACAGCAGGCATATTTCCGGAAGTACTATCCGTATCGCCGAATCCAAAGCTGCCTGAATCAGCAGACTCCTGAGAAAATACAACAAAGGATGGCAGAAGCAGAAGAAATAAAAGGTGTAATACCGCACCAAACGAATAATGTTTTACCATACGGTTCATCGTTCTTTTCCTGTTCGAAGATATGCAATGCTGAACACCGATTCCGAAATGGGTACATCGTACTTTAAATCTTCTACATTAATTGTGGTGCTTCCCCCGCCAATTGTTGTCATCCGGGTTTTTGTTGCGCTGAGCCGTCCCTGAATATCCTTAAGCTCAAGAATTTCGAGTGTCTTAACATGAACGCCTTTTTTATCGTAAAGTTCAATTTTATGTGTTACTTTGTTGGATTTATCTATCCACTGGATCATTTTTGAATACTGGTAGGAATTGTCTTTGGGTTTGGATTCGATTACATAACAGGCTTTGCCATTAATGTTTTCTTCCCGCAGAATTGTGTGGTTATCCATATCCGGGTTTCTGTCGGTTGATGCAATATCATCGTACGAAAAATCAGTTTCCATGAAACTTTTTGAACCTTCCGATCCGGCAATACGCCTTTCCTTACCCAAGGACGGAAGGTATATCCACTGATTGCTCCCACTCTTTCCGGTATCCATGGAAATAAACCGTGTGCCTGCTATTTTGGCAGGCTGTTCGAATTCCAATACCACACGCGATAATCCAGTGGAATCATCTTTGGAAAACTGTTTAATACGCAGTTCGGTGGTTGAGCCGTTTTTTTTCGTAATTACCCATCTGGAACGGGTCTGGGTAGTAGTAACCTTAATCCGGTTTCTGGATTCACGGACAATTGTTGCTGCCTGCTGGGCAAAAAGCGGTTCCACGGTACAAAGGGCAGCAATCATTATGAAAGAAAGTAAAAAATGTTTCATTGGGTTTCTCCTTTTTAGATATCTTCTGTTTTTGCCTTGGCGGCAAATGCAAAAGCCGGTTTAAATGTTAACAAAAGAGCAGGCATTAGAGTCAGGCTGACTATTGCACTGGTTCCCATAGTTACAGCGATAAGAAGGCCAAAATCCCCCAGCATATTGAAATTAGAAAGAACAAGAACTGCAAATCCAGCTCCGACAGAGAGTGCATTAATAATTATGGCTTTGCCGGAAACAGCAAAAGTTCTTGCAAGAAAAATACGCTGTTCCAAAGCCGGCAGAGCAAAAAATGCCAGGTCAAAGGCTTCACGCTTAAAAGACTCCATATAATGAATTGTATAATCAATCCCTATGCCTACGGCAAGGCTTGCAATCATCGAAGTTCCCAGATTAAGCTTGATTCCCAAAAAGCCCATAACGGCAAAGTTAATCAATATCGAAACAGACAGTGAAGTAATTCCAATAAATCCGGCAGCAATAGATTTGTTGGAAAAAGTAATTATAAGAAAAACAAGAGCCAGAGAAAGAAGCAAAGAAATAATCTGTGAATTAACCACCTGCCGGTTTAAGGAAGATTCAACCATGGCGCTTCCGCCTATGGTAACTTTAACATTTTCCGGGAAGTTTTCTTCCACAAATGCATTGATTGCTTTTACTGCCCTGTTGGTATCGGATTCGCCAATTGTACGAAGCTGTACAGTCGTTTTAATAGCTGTCGGTTCAAAAGTATCGTCTGCATACGAACTAATATTACCGGAAAGAAGAATAAGATAGTTGGACACAAGCGTCGCCAGTTCTTCCGGTCTGGTTTTTCCGTATTTTGCAGGGTCGACGGGAATCTCGTAGTATGCCGCTCCCTTATAATTAACGATTTTTTTTACTTCGTTTACCAATTCTCCTGCACTAAGTTCGGCGCTGTTTCCCGAATTGGCGGCTTTGCTTAAAATCGTTACAAAATCTTCCATTGTATAAACAGAGGGTGAATCTGACGGTTCCAGAGGAATGTTAATAGTTACATCACTTCCAAAAAAACCAAAATCATCTTCGTCAAACCCAAAATTTCCAAAGCCAAAGTCCGCATCGTCATCATAAAAATCAAAAACGGACAAGGAAGGCTTTATTCCTTCCGGGCTTTCGTCTGCATTAAAAACCTGATTGATCCTTTTTATCAAATGGGTAAATCCATTTGTCTTGCCTACTTCGGGAATTTTTGTTTCGAGATGCCTGTTCAGGCTGTCCATTGCAAGAAGACTGTCGGGATGAAGCAGGATTTCGCTGTTTTCCGCTTCGGCAACAATGCTGATGATTTTTGAACCGCCGAATTGTTCCCGGATAAAATTATCCGATTTTACAATATCTGTAGCGGGCCTGAAGTATTCGATAAACACATTGTCAATAATAAGGCGGGAAGCGCCAACAATGGAAATTACAATAACAATTCCCGTAACAAACAATACGGCATTTTTATGAACGGCAATGGCGGTAAACAGGCGGCTGACCGTATTGCTAAAATAGTCCCGGGTTTTTACGCCGGAAACAGCATGGTCTTTGGCTTTTTTAGAAGGGCCTAAAATAATAAGCATCGCCGGAATAAAGGTAAGTGCAATACAAAAAGAAACCAAAACGCCAAAGCTGGCAAAAAAACCAAATTCCCTGATAGGAAGAACCGTTGTAAAACAAAAAGAAAGAAACCCGGCAAGTGTTGTTAATCCCGCGAGAAAAACAGGTTTAGCGACAATTTTTACAGAACTGACAACAAGATCACGATACTCCGCCCTGCCGGCATCTTCTTTTCCTGCTTCTTCTATAAACCGTGTTATTACATGAACACCGTAAGCGCTTCCCACAGCTACAAGGATTACCGGCAGCACGGTAGAAATTACAGATAGCTTTACATTAAAGAGAGAAACTGCCCCCATAGACCAAACAGCGGCAATTATTACCGTTAAGAGAGGAAGTACAACGCCCGAGAGGCGGCGGAACGAAAAGAATAGAATTGCCAATACAACGATTATTACAAGCGGCACCAAAAGTGAAAGATCGGCGCGCATTGATTCGTTTATGGTTGCGCTTATTACCGGAATTCCCGTTACATAGACTTCCGCAATGTCACTGAACATTTCACGAGCTATGTCCCTGACCTGAATAAAGCTATCCGTTACTTCGGGCTTTCCGGCATCTTCGGCTTTTACGTTCATCGGCACAAGGATTTGTGTTGAAGAAAAATCATCGGAAATAAGAGCGCGCCTGTACATCTCCCAGGAAAGAAGGTTTTCTTTTAATTGCGCTATTTCTTCCGGCGTTCCGGAAAAATCGGCTGCAAGAAGTTTTCCCACTGCAATGGATTCACTGTCTCCGGTAATATAGTCTGCATTTACTATTGACGTAACCGGATCGATAATCTGTATATCTTCGATTATCTCAACATAATCCCGGATACGGGAAAGAAATGCAGGATCAAAAACATCACCTGAATAACGGTGAAAGGCAACCAGAATAAAGATTGAGCTTCCAAAAGTATCGTCGATGTATTTTAAAGTTTTTCTTGCCGGATCGTCATCCGAAATAAAGCGGAAATTATTGTTATCCAGCTCAAGACGGGGAAGCTGTAACGCAAAGAAAACCGTTATTAATACAACAACAAGAACAATAATCCAGGGATATCGATATATTCTTTCCATTTGCCGCTAAAACTACCGTTTAAATTTCGGGGTTTCTAAAGTTGATTCACCCCGCTGGATGTTGAACCAGATTTCCTTGCCTGCTTTTTCCCGCATCACTTTATAGAACGAAACAAGGTCATTGACTTTTTCTCCATTAACGCCGGTTATTATATCCTGTCTTTGGAGTCCTACAATCGAAGCCGGGCTTTTTGCAATAACCTGTCCAACATAAAGTCCTTCAATCTTGGAGTCCAGCTTAATGCTTGTTCTGATAGCATCGGTTATGGGTATAACATATACTCCCGGCCAAAGCTTGGAATTTTCGGCAGCAACTTCATTGTTACGAGCTTCAATACGAACCTGCAGGTTTCGTTCAGTTCCGTCACGGATTATGGAAAAATCTGCCCTCTCGCCGGGCCTAAGATCTCCAACCATTAAGGTCAGGTGGTTCATGCCGCGCACTTCTTTACCGTTAAGTCCGGTAATGAAATCACCGGGCTGGATACCGCCTTTTTCTGCCGGAGAGCCAAGGAAGATTTGAGTTGCCATGGCGCCGCGCTTTCCTGTAAGGCTCATAGCCTGCAATACATCCTTGTCCGGATCGGTTAACGAAACGCCAAGCCAGCCGTAGCTTATTTCACCTTTACTGATAAATTCGTCGATAGAACGTTTTGCATTATTAATGGGAATTGCAAAACCCAGACCCATGGAACCGCCGCCCGTGCTGCTGGCAATCCAGGTATTGATCCCGATTACTTCTCCCCGGATGTTTACCAGAGCGCCGCCCGAGTTTCCCTGGTTAATGGAAGTATCGGTTTGAATAAAATCATTTATATTCCCTGCCGGCCCGCCGGTTCTGCCAACTGCACTGACTATGCCCATGGTCATGGAAGACATAAATCCCAGCGGATTACCTATGGCTATTGCCCAGTCGCCGACATGAACGGTATCGGAATCTCCCAGTACGGCAAGCGGAAGATCTTCTTCGCACTCAAAAGAAACCATTGCCAGGTCTTTCCGTTCGTCTTTCCCCACAAGTTCAGCAGGATATTCCGTACCGTTGTTCAGCGCCACGGAAATTTCATTTGCGTCTCCGACAACGTGGTAGTTGGTCAGGACATAGAAAACAGAGGGTTTTGAACCGGCGCCATTTACCTTGCGGACAATTATTCCCGAACCCAGACCCTGGGAACGGAATTCCCTGCCCTCTCCGTCATTGGGAGTGCCAAAGAAAAAATCCCATGGAATGCCGTTAAAATTGGGAACCTGCTGACGGCGTATCGAAACGGTTTTGAGCTCAACCACCGTGGGAAGCACCCTGTCGGAAATTGACCTGAATGCCGTCTGAAGGCTTTCCGCCACAGACAGGGCGTCCTGGGGCAGCGGCGTGGCAATACCTTCCTGAGCCTGGGCTTTACCCCCTTTTGCACAGGAAATAGTAACAAAAGCGGCGCAAAAGCCGAATAAAGCGCCCAAAAACACCAGATTAAAAACAAAAAAATGCTTATTTGAAAGTTTCTTTATCAGATTCATATTCAGAACTCCTCTCTATCTAGTATAATACCAGTTTATAAAGAAAAGTTACAGTCATATAAAGATAGAACTTCCCGGCGTCTATTATGCCACGTCGTCAGCCGTGATAGTCAGCTTTCCATCAGCTTTGTATGTGGCAATTTTCCAGAAATAATCACTGTATTGCCTGTCCATAACTGCCACATGGGTTAAAACCCAATCCTTTAAAAAATAAGCGAATTTTTCCAGAACCAACCTTTTACCTTCCTGAAAATCCTTTGCGCTTTTAACAACAATCAATGTAAATTCATCATGTGTCTTTTTATGTTCGGCATAACCGGAAAACCTGGTTGCCTTCATGTACTTTTCCTCGGTCGCAAAGTGCTCTTTTATATATTGTACTGCCTGCTGAATAACTTCCTTAAACCACGCAAGTTCTTCTTCTTCGTTTCCCGTAGCGTGATCATATAATTCATTGACAAAATCCAGAAGTCCTTTGTGTTGATCATCAATGATTTTTATCCCCATTGAGTACGAGTCGGACCAATTAACATGATTCCCGCCGGCTGTTACCGTGTTGGATTTTAGTTTTAGCATAATAAACTCCTTGTTGGGGATTTCCCCGTAATTTTTTCTTGTTCACTGCTAAATATAGTTATAGAGAATTCACGGATATTACCTATGGGGAAAAATGATTTTTCACAAAATACACCCTAACATCCGCCGATCGCAGGGAGGTCATTATTAAGATTCCTTGTTAAATAACAGTATATTGAGCTATATAATCATTTCGTATAATTAGCGGAATTACAGTACATCTTCGGTCAGCACTTCCACCGTATCACCGGTAACCGCCAGGGTATGTTCCCAATGGGCAGAAAGGCCGCCGTCGGAAGTTACTACAGTCCATTCGTCATCCAGAATATCTACGTCCCCTGTTCCCGTATTGATCATCGGTTCCAGGGCAAAAACAAGGCCTTTGGAAAGCCTCGGGTTTGATCCTTTGGCAATATTGGGCACATGGGGAGCTTCGTGAAGTGCAAAACCCACACCATGACCGCAATAGCGGGTAACGATCCCATAACCTGCAGATTTTGCGTGCGTTTCTACAGCCCTGGAAATAACAAGAAGCCGTTCCCCTGCTTTTGCGGCGGCAATTCCTCTTTTAAGACATTCTTTGGTCGTTATATTAAGACGATGAGCCGTATCACTTACCTGTCCCGCTTCTATGGTAAGAGCCTGATCGCTGATAAAACCGTCCAGGTCAATGCCGCAGTCAATAGACACCAGGTCGCCGATTGCTATCTTACGCTTCGACGGAATACCGTGAATCACCACATTATTAAGCGAAATACATAATGCTCCGGGAAACGGATTCTTTTTATCACCATAACCCAGAAAAGCGGGTTTTCCGCCGTTTTGCTTTATCCAGCGCTGCGCCCACATATCCAGATCTATTGTAACAACGCCGGGTTTTACAAGGGGAACAAGCTCCCTGAACATGGCGGAAAGCATCTTGCAGGATTTGCGTATTCCTTCTATTTGCCGTTCGTTTTTCAGGCGTATCAAGATACCCTCGCTGTTTTTTTCGACTTTTTGAGTTTCTTGTTTAATTTTTTATAAAAAGTATCTACATCTTCCATAAAGTGCTTAAAATACGGCTTTTCTTTTTCATTGCTTTTTATTTTATACATCAGGGAATAGGCTTCGTATACCTGGCCTCTTCTGTCCAGTTCTTCCGCCAAAAGCAGACTGCAATCCATCCAGTCTTCCCGTTCCAGATATTGTTCCAGTAAAAAGTCGAGCCCTCCGTTTTCTTTCCAGACTTCTATCGGGTCAAATTGTTCATTTCCCGGATGCAGAAGCAGATAAAACAACAATTTGGCCTGACTGACTGGATCAGTTTTTCGTTTTTTTAAAAATGTCGGATAATCAAACTGGCTGGCTAAACGGGCAAATACGTGATCGTACTCAAACCGCCTTTCTTTGCTGGAAAGTGTTTCGTATGCAGAGAGTAGCTTGCGCATTGCTTCTTCAGCTGCCTTTCCGGCAATATCCGGATGAAGCTGTTTTGCCCGCTCTCTGAAAGCTTTTTTAATATCCCGCAACGAAGCATTTTTATCGACGCCGAGCAGCGAATAATAGTTGTCCATACTGTATTGTGATTTATGCCTGTTTATAAATTAAGTCTATTGACGGTTCTTTAACAATTAAAACCGAACATTTTGCGCTGATCATAATTTCCCGGTGAGCATGGGTAATAATATCCCTGGCATTGCGATCTTTTTCCCAGCCTCCCAATAAAATAAGGTCCGATTTTCGTTCATCGGCTGCACCCAGGATTTCCGTATACACAGCCCCCCGGCGCATCTCCCGCTCTATTTTAACGCCCTTTGCCCGGGCCAATTCTTCCACAAAAGACAGGTAACGTTCTCCGTTGGCTTCCAGACTTTTTTCGTATTCCTGACTCTCTTCCTGAATAAAGATCTTGCTCAGAGTAAGCTGCCTGATTGTAGCCGTATCAATTACATAGACCGCAGAAAGCCTGCAATGGTAAAGTTTAGCCATAACAATGGCATACTTTGCCGCCAATATGGAGGCATCCGATCCGGAGACAGCTACTATAATATTAGAAAAAAGCCCCTTAATCATTCCCTTCCGGCCTTCCTTTTTAAAAGCTTACTGGTAAAGAAGGAATCTCTGTCCCGTTCTTCAAGAGCCGCTTCTATATATATTTTGGTGTCCCTGGCGGTAGGGATAACCATCTTTTCCAGTGCATTTACCCGCCGCTGGGTTTTCCGGACTTCCCGGGCAAGTGTCCAGGCAATAGTCCGGACTGCCGCCAATTCGGTCAGAACTTTCAGTAATTTAAAGAATTCTAACACAGTTTCGTCACATTCCGCAAATGAATTCGCAGGGGAATACTTTAATTCCGCCGCCGGAAGTACAATTTCCAGGCTTGGAAGCTTCATTCCGGCACAGGTAACCTGTTTTTCGTTCAATTCAAAGCGGTATTTTATCCCCTGAGAAAGCCGGGCTGCCCGTTCTCGTCCCATGGCGACAAGCATACGTTTTAAAGCAGGATATGCGGTCTCTATACAGGTGTCCATATCCTTTTCCAGGAGCTTTACCTGTTCAACCTTCTGCATAAGCTCCATAACAAGTATTTCCCGCTTTTGTTCCAGGAGATCATAGCCTTCCATGGCCGTAGTAAGCCGTTCTTTTACCCGGATAAGGTTGCTTTTGGTGGGAGCTAACTGTTCACGCGCCATGATTTTCCTTTTTTTGGATAAGAAACCTTTTTTTCAAGGCTTATTCCGAAACTAACAGAGTTTTAGAACAAGCTCAATTGCCTTAATTCTTAAAAGCCCGGTCTGCTTTCTGATTAAACCAGAGCAACAGGGCATTGGCTCTGTTAAAGATTGACTCCCCTGCCCTTTGCTTCATGCCGGGTACCATGGAGGCTTTGGCCATTGAAGCGGCATAAACAAGAAGGTAGGGACCGCAGTCAAAAATAGCAACTACAGACTTTAACTTGTTTTTGCCTATTACCGTTACAGGGCCGTAAGACAAACCGGTAATGTTATCCTGAACAACAATAAAAGATGATTCGCCTGCAATGTAGGAAAATTCATAAATATTGTCCCCAAAGGTTAAATCCTTTTGGCGTACATAAACATTCAATGTTGCCGGCGGCTGCGAAAAAACCGGATCAGGCCGGGGATTCTTGCCGGTAGGACTGTCAATTACCGCAGATGTTTCGTAAAGAAGACGCATGGCGTTCCGGCTCTTGGAAAAATACTCAATCCCTTTAAGGGTGCTTACGGCTGTAATTCCATTGTATAGTGCGGTTCTTTCCGAAGCTGTCCAATTTCCCTGCGAAGATTGCTTTTTGTACAGACGAAGGGATTCCACGGTAACGTTGGGGTCTATGCTGCGCCTGTTTGTTTCGATAAGCCTTTCCAGTGCATCAAAACGGGGAACCATGCCAAAACTTGCCGTGTCAAAGCGTTCACGGTCAATTGCTCCCGACTGCAAAAGCTGTTTTACTTGAGCATCTGGCAAAAGGCTTTCCAGCGGAAGTGAAAATCCTTCGGCGGCCGGCAGTAAGCCGAGTATAAGCGCATAAAGCCCTATTATAATTAACTTAGCTCTCATCATTATTTTCCTTCTTATTATTGTAATTCATCTTTATAAAAAACAAAATGCCGTTAAAGTTACGGGGCAGTGATTACCCGGTCATGTCAATGTGGGCTTACCATTCCTTAGGTTTACCATTTGGAGGGGTAATGTAGAAATTTTCCCCTGCATATTCGATGAAATAAAAACCTTGATTTAACGCATACGATCTTACTTCGTCAGCTACCACAATGCCGGCAACCGCCCCTAAAAATATACGTTTGTCGCCGTGCAAATCTGCATATTTACGCATTTTTTCAAGCCTTTCTATATTTTTATTTACACGTTCGGCGGTAAGTTTGGTTTTTACTTCAAGTAGCATTGCTCTGTCGCCGTTTTCCAGCAAAATATCAACTTCAAAAGAGATATTATTAATCCTGTCATTAAACCTGACATTCGGATTTGCTCTGGGAAAAATAAATCCAAACTCTTCAAATTTTTCACAGATTTTAGGAGCGATCATCGCTTCGGTAACATCGCCGAAAAGACTGGTTAATGCCCCGAGTCTTTTATTGAATTCTAATGCGTCTTTTTCCTGCCGTTTCTTCGTTTTCTTTAGACCTTCGCTTACTTCTTT
>WRIB01000043.1 GCA_009782955.1 Treponema sp.
AAATGGCAGCTAAGGACGAAAAAGCCCCGGCGGCTTTACAGGTGATTATCCTTGACGGAAACGGAAAGGAATGGGGAAGGCTGTACGCAAATGCAAAACAATTTCAATCCGGCAGTGTAGGGTTTTACGGAAACGGTAAATTAAACAATCCCGATAATCTTACAGCCCGCTATCAATGCGGACTTACTTTTACCCTGATAGGCTCAAAAGAAAAAACGTAATCACCAAAACTTTTTCTAAAACTGAGACTTTTCCAAAACTTCAGTTTTTGGAAAAAGCTACCGCCAGGGACTTTTCCGGATTATTGTTTCTCTGCGCCGATAACCGACAGAAACAATTTCAATGGGAGTTTCACAGAATCTTTCTATAAACTCAATATACTCCATTGCTTCCAGGGGAAACTCTTCGTAGTTTAATCTGTCTCTAAGGGGTTGATTCCATCCTGAAAAACTGCGAAGTACCGGCTTGGCGGAATTAAGGGCCGGAATTGAAGCCGGAAAATCTTCTATCATTTTATCGCCAATACGATAAGCTATACAGGCTTTAATTTCAGACAATGTGTCGTATACATCCAGGTGGGTCATTACCAGTGCATCAATTGAATTGGTAAAACATGCATAGCGGAGAGCTACAAGATCAAGGTAACCGCAGCGGCGGGGACGGCCTGTAGTAACTCCATATTCCCTGCCTGTTTCCCTGACAAAATGACACAACTCGTCTTCCGAATTTGGATCAAATTCACTGGGAAAAGGACCGTTTCCTACCCGTGTAGAGTATGCTTTAAAAACCCCCAGTACTTTGTCCAGTGCCCGCGGACCAATGCAGCCTCCGATTGCCGCTCCTCCTGCACATGACATACCGCTGGATACATAGGGGTAGGTTCCCATGTCCAGATCGAGGAGTGTACCCTGTGCCCCTTCAAAAAGGGTTTGTGCGTTTTTGTGATGCTTAATAAAAGAAGAAAGGTCAATGGTCATGGCTTTAAGCCGGTCAAGGTACGGTTCCAAAAAGTCCCTGTCTTCATTTTCCAGTTCATCCATTTTTTCTTTCCACGAAAGGTCGGCCAGCCTTATACCTTCTCTGTCGCTTTTCATGGAATAGGTAATGCCAATGCCCCTGCCTGTAGTGCCTATTGGTTTTTTTCTGGCAAGATCACGCTCTTTGTCAACCTGGATGTACCGGGGAAGAACAAGATGAGCCCGGTCGGATATAAATACCCTGCCCATAGTATCAATACCCCGTTCATTCAGCATGGATAGTTCAGCAAAAAGAGCTTTGGGATCGATCACCATCCCTGCTCCCAAAACCACCAGCTTATCGGGGTAGAGTATACCTGAAGGAATCAGATGCAGCGCATATTCTTCGTTACCTATAACTATCGTGTGTCCGGCATTGGCGCCGCCTGCAAAACGAACGATAATCTGGGCTTCATTTGCCAGATAATCAACAATTTTACCCTTCCCTTCGTCGCCCCATTGGGCACCCATGACAACTACTTTCATAGGCATAACTTAGCATAAATTTATTTTCCTGTATATAATGACAATATGAAAACCGTATATGTAGGCATGACCGCAGATATAATACATCCGGGAATTATCAACATACTCAGGGAAGGATCCCTGCGGGGAGAAGTATTGGCCGGCCTGTTAACCGATTCGGCAATTGCCAGGTATAAAAGATTGCCCTATCTTTCCTATGAACAGCGTAAAGAGGTAGTAGAAACCATAAAGTATGTAAGCAAAGTGGTTCCGCAGGAAGACTGGAGTTATGTCCCCAACCTCCGCAAATACAGGCCCGAAATTATTATCCATGGAGACGACTGGAAAACAGGAATACTTGCACGCGAGCGGGAAGAAGTGCACAAGGTAATGGCCGAATGGGGAGGCGAAGTAGTTGAGATTCCCTACACCAAGGGAATCAATTCCACAGCCTTAAGTGAATCGCTGGGTTCCATCGGTACTACCCCGGACATACGGCTTAAAACACTGCGCCGGCTTATTGATGCCAAGCCTATAGTACGAATAATGGAAGCCCATTCAGGGCTTTCCGGGCTGATCGTAGAAAACCTGGAACTCCTTAAAGAAGACGGCATTCATCGTTACGACGGCATGTGGTCGTCGAGTCTTACAGATTCAACCAGCAAGGGCAAACCGGATATCGAAGCGGTTGATATTACCACAAGGCTTCAGGATCTTACCCAAATTCTGGAATGTACGACAAAACCCATTATATATGATGGCGACACCGGAGGTTTAAGCGAACACTTTGTATTTACAGTCCGTACCCTGGAACGCAACGGAATTTCTGCGGTAATTATCGAAGATAAAATGGGCCTAAAAAAGAATTCGCTTTTCGGCACTGAAGTGGAACAGCAGCTTGCCCCTGTCGAAGAATTCTGCGAAAAAATCGGGGCGGGGAAAAAAGCCCAGGTTACCAAAGAATTTATGATCATTGCCCGTCTGGAAAGCCTTATTGCAGGAGGAACTGTAGAAGAAGCGCTGCTCCGATCCTTTGCATACGTTAAGGCAGGGGCGGACGGGATCATGATTCACAGCAAAGAAAAAAGCGGAGAAGATATTAAAAAATTCTGTATGCATTTCCGCAAAGAATATTCAGCTATACCACTGGTGCTGGTACCCACAACCTATAACCAGTTTACAGAAACAGAGCTGGTTTCCTGGGGGGCAAATATCATAATTTATGCAAACCACATGCTCAGATCTTCCTATCCGGCCATGTACAAGACTGCCCGGCTGATTCTGGACAAAAGCCGTTCCCTGGAGGCCGATGAACTGTGCATGCCGATTAAGGAAATTCTGGAATTAATTCCCGGAACAAAATGAAGGAGTACCAATGCTGGATACGGCTGCTTTCGGAACAGCGCTTAAAGAACGGAACTTTGATTTTTATTCAGGCGTGCCCTGTTCGTTCCTGAAGGATCTAATTAACTACGCAATTAATGAAGCTTTCTATGTTATGGCCGCCAACGAAGGGGATGCTGTTGCAATCTGTACAGGCGCCGCTTTGGGAGGAAAAAAGCCGGTTGTATTAATGCAGAATTCCGGCCTGGGCAACGCTGTTTCTCCGCTCACTTCCCTTAATGCGATTTTCCGGATTCCCGTCCTGGGCTTTGTTTCACTTCGCGGCGAACCGGGTCTAAAGGACGAACCGCAGCATGAACTTATGGGTGTTATTACCGGCAAGATGCTGGAAACAATGCACATTGATTATGCAGTTCTCTCCGCTGACAAAAGTGAAGCCTTAATGCAGCTTGATGCGGCAGACAGATGCATGGCAGAAGGAAGAAGTTTTTTCTTTATTGTAAAAAAAGAAACCTTTTCAAAAGTTGAACTAAAGAAAACGATTATTGAATTACCAAATACCACTCCCCTTTTTCAACGCACGGAAATGCTCCGGGCGATAAAAAAAGGAGCCGGCAGTAAAAGCCTTTATCTGGCTACTACCGGATTTACAGGCCGGGAACTATACGAACTGGGAGACGATCCCAACAATCTATACATGGTCGGTTCATTGGGCTGTATTTCTTCTTTGGGTCTGGGACTGTCTTTGGCAAAACCCGGCAAATCCGTCGTTGTTCTTGACGGCGATGCTTCACTCATTATGCGGATGGGTTCCCTTGCGGTAAATGCTTTTTATAAACCCGCCGCCATGTTTCATGTTCTTTTCGACAATCGCTGCCATGAATCAACCGGCGGACAGTTTACCGTTGCGCCGGGCGTGGATTTTATACGACTGGCCCTGGCATCAGGTTATTCTTCTGCGATTGCCGTAAACACACCGGAAGAACTGGAAGAATGTGCAAAAACCTGGAGTGAACAGCGCGGGCTTCTCTTTGTATACTGTCCTGTGGGATTGCGCTCGTCCAAAGATTTAGCACGGCCATCAATAAAACCGCCGGATGCAGCACAGCGCTTAATCAATTTTATTCACAGTGAAGTTTAAAAAGGCCCTCGCTTAAAGCAGCTGCTTTGCAGCATTAGAAAGCGAGGGAGCCTTATCTAACCGTAAAATCCTGTTGTGTATCCCAGCCATGTTAAAACAAGAGCCAGGACAAGGATAATTCCCATTAAAGCAAGAGGAGAGAATTTCTTTTTTGCATAAAGATGATATACCCAAAGGGTCAGTCCCATCGGCAGCAGTTTCGGGAAAATGGCGTTTACTACATTATCTGCGTTAAAGATTACCTGGTTTTCCAAAACCGTGTTGTTTACCGCATCATACACATCCTGAGTAATCTGGATGGGCAGTGTTATCGATACAAAGGAAGCAGTAAGAGCGCCGACAACGAGGAGTCCCAACACCGTCATCGTTTCCGTCAGGGTGTTAAGTTTGCCTGTCGCCATTAAGCTGTGCATGCCTTCAAGACCGGATTTCTTTCCCAGTTTAAAGAGAAACCAGCTGAGTATGCAGGTTCCAACCGGGTAGATTATCATGTACAAAACCGGACCCAGCCAGGCAGTAGCAGGGTTCGCCTGGGCTATGGAAAGACAAATGGTAAGCAGTATCGGAATAATCGTAGCTACCCACAATGAGTCCCCTATGGCGGAAGTAGGACCGATAAGGGCCACCTTGGCGCCGGAGATAAGTTCGGGCGAACATTGTTTGTTGGCGTTTGCTTCTTCCAAACCGCAGACAATGCCGTTACAAATCGACCCGACCTGGGATTCAGTATTAAACAGGGTAATATGCCGTTTAAGCGCTTCGGCTTTTTCTTCTTTACTGTCGTACAATTCGTCGATAACCGGCGCCATTGCCTGACCAAAAGCCATACCAAGCATGGATTCCGCCTGCTGTGAACAGCCGTTCCAGAAGAACCAGTTAAAGAACGATTTTTTCAGGGTTTTATCACTGATTGTTTTAGCCATTACGACGCCTCCTTTCTGGATGCCGCAACATAATACAGAACTGCGGTAATAATTGCGATAACCGCTACTGCCATGATGCTGAGCTTAAGATAGGTAACCAAAATAAAACCTGCAAGGAAAATTACAAAGTGATACTGCTTTTTGTAAAGGAAGGAGAGAATGATCCCCATACCAAGGGCGGCCATCATTCCGCCGAATACGCCCAATGCTGTGGTAAGCCAACCGGGAATAAGAGACGCAAAATCGGTTTGGGCAGAAGCGGCTGTCATCGAAGTAAGAACGATTACTGCCGGGATAAAACGGCACAGGAATCCGATTAGCTGACCCAAAACGACATTGGGAATAAACATCTTCTTTACCTCTCCGGCTTCTGCATACTTGTATGCAACACGGTTAAGGGGCAGATTCAAAGCATAAGAAAGATTCCACATCATCTGACCTACAAAGCCTCCGACACCGGCAAATACAACCGCAAGCCCAATAAGCTCTGTGGTTCCCATGCCTCTGCCGAAAACTAGCGCCCCTGCAGTCCCAATGTAGGTTGCATAGGAAAGATCCCATGCTACAGCGCCGCCGGGGGTTACATTCCCCATATACATGATCTGTAGCGGTATGCCTACAGCCATCGCCGCGGGAACATTACCCAGGATACAGCCAACCACAAAAGAAGCGACCAGTGGCCGTCCAAGGTTATACCATCCAAGGGTGTTCCCTACGATTGAGCCTATCGATCCCAGATAGATAAACAGGCCAATCAGTACAATTTGAGCCGTTGTCATGCTCTTCTCCTCCTAAATAGTTTTTCTGAATGAATCCCAGCCGGTTTTTGCCGTATTGGGCAGCTGCTGGAAATTCACCTCAAAGCCCTGTTTAACAAGCGCATCAATTTCTTCTACATCTTTTTTGCTCAGACAAAAAATTCCCACCCCGCTGATGAGCTGATGCACCCTGTCCGCCTGTTTGGAAATATTACCCAGATAAATACATTCGCAGCCTTTAATGCTTTTTGCAATTTCTGTGAGTTTTCCCGGATATTTAACAATCACCAGCCGGTTAGCATCACTCCCTTTTTTTAAAAGATCATTTGCCTCATCGGTGGTAACAATGTGGGTTTTATATGTTGGGGGAACACTCATGGTCATGATTGATTTAAGGGTGGGGTTTTTGGCGCTTTCATCGTCAATGCCGATAATTTCCTTAATTTTCAGGGTTGGACACCATGCAACTATGGTTTGGCCGTGAATTAGCCGGTCGTCAACACGTACATATACTTTTCCCATACTTACTCCTAAAAAAGTTCCTGTTCAATTAACGATGCATACATATAACAGACAGTAAAATCCTTGTTACCGGATTCAACAGCTCTGACCTTACCGTTAGTGGTATAATAAGAAATATAAGGGAAATCATTGATTTCTCCCTTAAACACCTGGTATTCCCGCAGTGCGGAAAACCACTGTTCCTTTTCTGTTTCGTCAAGAGAAAAATACGCCTGCGGTATAAAGCCAACCAAATCCTCAAAAGTCTCGCCATAAAGCAGCTTTATGGGATTTCCCTGCCGGCGCAGCTGTTTTACCGCTTCAGTAACCGCATCATGAGTATTAATGTGCCGCGGATGCATGGAACCCCGCCAGTGGGTAATTACCAGTTCCACATTTTCTTCAATAAAATAATCAGCCATGCGTTTTTGAAATTCGGGAAGAGCGGGCATATTGCTTGAAACATACCCAAGCCAGATTGTATCTGCTCCGAGTTTTTCCGCAGCCCGTTTATTTTGATTAAGGAGTTCCTGTAAATATACCTTTTTTGCTTCTTCAGTTGCCGCCGGATCCTCAAGCCTTCCCTGGGTTACATGGATTAAGGTACAGTGAGCGCCGCTTTGTGCATATTTTAACAGAAGGGGACCTCCCATAAGCTCCGCATCCAGCGAATGGGCACCTATACTGATCACCCGTTTTATCGTACTCATAATTCTTTCCTGTAATCCGTAAATGTCCGGAATACACTAAGACCGTGACGTTCATAAAAACGTCTTCCCGGCATATCAGTAGACAGAAAGAAAAGCGAATAAAGACCCCGTTTTGCCATTTCCGCCTGCATTAAATCAAAAAGAATTCCGCCAAGCCCGGCATTCCGTTCCGATTCCGCTACCCCTATTGGACCGAAACGCAGGGGATTCCCATCTATCATCCGCATGCAAAACCCGGCAATTTTTCCATCTTTGTTTAAAGCAAGGAGAATGCAGTCTGAAGCGAGATTATTTTGCATACTGATTAAGGCATTCCGTTTCCAGCCGCCGCCGAATTCGGTTTTGGCAAATTCCAGAAGTTCAAGGGCATAACGATAATTGAAATTAATAAAGGTATATCCTTTTTTTTCGGCTTCCGTTTTTTTTGCCAGTGCCTCTTTGGAAAGAAAAAAACCATGAAGGTCTTTTTTCATTGAATAAGCTTCTTCTCCGGCCTTGTACCCATGTTTGTCAAAAAAAAATTTGGCAGGAGGATAATTCACGCAGTCAAGACCTGGAAAAAAGTAGTTGGGGGAATACGCTCCAAAGGTGATGTTTTTTACTCCAAGTTCAGCAAGCCTTTCTTCTGCGCACAGAAGAAGTTTTGTACCAAGCCCTTTTCGGTGAAAACCTTCATCGACAAAAAGAACGTTGATCCAGCCGCGCTCTGGTTCCAGACCCCGTTCCAAATAGGGGAATTTTCGTTTGGTGGCCAGTATAAAACCAACCGGCATATCCCCTTTAACGGCAACACTGCATAAGGCAGGATCGAAATTATCGTCAAAAAGGGCTTGTCTTCGGAACTTTCCAATGGTTATTGGGTCTGTCCACAAGACTTTATTCCAAAGTTCAACTACCTGTGATTCAAAATCCTGGCAGTAGCATGTAATTTCCACAATAATAGTATACATCAGTCGTTTGTAATTTGCAAGTTTTTTTTAAAAAAATTGTTGGAAATATAAAAAAAACCAAAAAATGAAATAAAATTTCTTGACATGGGGAAATTTGAGCTTTATTATTGATTTATGAACCATGATCCCCTGGAAAACTACACCACAGAACAACAGAATGAACATTCTGCCGGCTTAGGCTCCAAATCAGCCCTGGAAATCTGTACAATTATCAATACCGAAGATTCCCGTGTTGCCCCTGCAGTAGGGCGTATAGTACCGGAAATCGCTGCTCTGGCGGAAGATATCACACGAGCTTTTAAAAATGGAGGGCGGCTTTTCTATATTGGAGCCGGTACTTCCGGCAGGCTGGGGGTATTGGACGCTTCGGAGTGCCCTCCCACCTACGGAACGGAACCATCCCTGGTTCAAGGGCTAATCGCCGGAGGTGAAAAGGCCCTGATCTCTTCTGTTGAAGCAGTTGAAGACGATTCTGAAGCAGGCGTTTCGGAACTAAAAACCTTGAATTTCAATTCAAACGATGTGTTGGTAGGGATTACCGCTTCCGGTCAGGCGCCTTATGTACTTGGCGCCCTGGAATATGCAGGAAAACTGGGAGCAACAACGGGAGCAATAAGCTGTAACCGGGACTCGAAAACATTCGGCCTGGTTAAGCATAAACTCCATGCCGATGTTGGTCCCGAAGTAGTTACCGGTTCCACCAGAATGAAGTCCGGAACAGCCCAAAAGATGATCCTTAACATGCTAACTACCACAGCAATGGTGCTTTGGGGTAAGGTATACCGGAATTACATGGTGGACATGAAGCCGGTTAATCAAAAATTGGTTCAGCGTTCGTTGCGTATGATTCACGAAGTAACGAACTGTCCGGTAAAACAAGCCGAAGAAGCGTTTGAAGCTTCGGGCAGAAAAACCAAGACCGCTATTGTAATGGTTTTATTCAATGTAAACCGGGACAAAGCCGAAGAATTGCTTGCCGAAGCGGAGGGCCGCATTACCGGTATAAAAATTAAAGGAGCTTAATTGGACAGCCTTCTTTTTTCCATTAGAGAACAATTACCGGTCCTACCCAAAGCGGAACGCAAGGCGGCGGATTATGTTCTGTCCGAACCGGAAAAAGCGGTTTATTACAATATTGCCGAACTGGCCAAACAAAGCGATGTAAGCCAGGCAGCTATAGTCCGGTTTTGCCGCCGGATCGGAACAGAGGGCTATTCCGATTTTAAGATACAGCTTTCCCGCGATGTATTCCGAAGCTCGCCAAAAAGATACCTTCCCAATCAGGATCTGGAACCGGGAAAAAATCCTGCAACCGTGGTAAAAGACATTATCGACAGCATCCAGCGAAGTATGGCCTGGCTTGAATCCTTAAGCGATATACACCTTTTAGGCCAGGCAACGGACATGATCAATTCTGCAAGAATTAATTACATTTTCGGTATCGGAGCTTCCAGCCTGGTTGCCCAGGACATGTACCAAAAACTCATTCGCATAGGCATCCCCTGCTCTGCTCCTATGGACACGGATTTACAAATTACCGCCGCATGTAACCTGTGTAAAGAAGACACAGCTCTGGTCATTTCATATTCCGGAGAAACACCCGCCATGCTTACTGTCGGAGAATGGGCACATAAAAAAGAGGCAAATCTTATTACCCTTACCGGGGAAACCGGCAATTCGCTGCGTTCCTTTGCAGATATTGCCCTGTTGGTACCTTCTACAGAGCAAATACTCAGACCCGGCGCCATGGTTTCGCGCATCAGTCAGCTTGCAGTAATCGACATGCTTTATTCCCTGCTTTTAACGAAAAACTTAAACAGCGCCATTCATGCTTTGGAAGAAACACTTATTGCCACGCATGATACATAACGGGAGATTTTTTTATGAAATACGTACATACCAATATTATTGCCCGTGACTGGAAAAAGCTATCCAAATTTTATCAGGATGTTTTTCAATGTGTTCCCATCCCGCCGGAAAGAGATTTACGCGGAGAATGGGTTGATGCATTAACCGGAATAAAAAATGCCCATATACAGGGCGAACATTTATTGCTCCCCGGCCACGGGGAAAAAGGCCCAACATTGGAAATTTTCTCCTATAACGATTTGTCAGAAAACGAAAAATGTATTAACACCCCGGGGTTTGCCCACATAGCATTTTTAACCGACAATGTGGAAACCGCACTGGAAGCGGTAAAGAAAAACGGGGGAACAACCATTGGGGAAATTGTTATAAAAAAATATCCTAATAGTGCTACCGGAACATTTGTTTATTGCAGGGATATCGAAGGAAACATTATAGAATTGCAAAAATGGGATACTTTTTAGGAAAAAATTATGGGCGTTGCTGCCGCAAGTTTTTGCGGAGCAAGCCCATAATTTTTTTGCATTAAACACCTAAACGAAAACGCGCAGCATTTTTGCTACTCAACCTTAAACTTGGAAACCTCTTTTATCAGATTGTCAATTCCTTCACGGTTTTTTCCGCTTATCTCGTTCACGTGGTGTACCGCAACATTAATTTCCTCTGCGCCTTTCGCCATCTCGTTCATCCCCGCCGTGATCTCCTGAGTTGCTTTTTCGAGGTTCTGGCTCTCCTGTATTACTTCCTTTGACCCTTCAAGCATCTCCACAGAACCACTGCGCACATGACGTGTTACCTCGTTTACTTCGCTAACCCCGTCAAGAATTTGTTTGCTCCCTACCCCCTGTTCCTCCATGGCACGGCGTATGTTGTCTTCCTGTTCAGACACGATCCTGACATTCGAGTCAATTGCCTCGAACTTGTTAAGTACGTTTTCCGTCGAACCGGTAATCTTGTCTATCGACTCTTTTATCTTCTTTAGCACATTACCAATGGTCTTGGATTGTTCGCTGGAGTTCTCCGCAAGCTTGCGTATTTCGTCCGCAACAACCGCAAATCCTTTTCCCGCATCTCCCGCATGCGCCGCTTCTATCGCCGCATTCATCGAAAGCAGGTTGGTCTGGCTGGCAATGTTTTGCATTACCGAGTTTATCTCCATAAGCCCTTCCGACTCCCGGGATATTTCCTGTATGTCTTCTGCAACTTCCTGCAGCCCGTTCCGGCCCACTTCCGAGGCTTCCTTCAGGTTCTTTACGTTGCCGGCGTTGTTGACAAGCGTACCAGTTACCGAATTGGTATTGGCCACCATTTCCTCTATGGCAGACGATGCCTGGGATACATTGGTAGTTTGTTTTTCAACAAGGCCGTCAAGTTTATTAATGTTGTTTACAACCTGTTCCATTGTGGCATTGGTCTCGGTTACGCTGGCACTCTGGTTTAATATGCGGCTTTTGATGCTCTGAATGTTAGCAGTAATCTGGTTTACCGCTGCGGCGGTCTGATTCATGTTACTGGCAAGATCATGACCGATTTCGGATAACATACCTGCCTCTTTTTTTATAGCAAAGACCAGTTTTTTTATTTTTTCCAGCGTAAGGTTGAAGTAACGGGAAAGGTCGCCTATTTCGTCCTTAGAGCTTGCGTGTATCTGCTTGGTTAAGTCTCCTTCACCCTCGGAAATATCCCTAAGGGTATCCGCCACCTTGGCGACAGGTTTGGTAACAGAGCTTAGGACAAAGTACAATATTACCGCCGTAATCAGAATCGCAATAATCGATACTATAAAAGTATTTCTGGTTAGTCTGTTTACTTCCCTCATAATGTACGATTCTGTTGTTGCAAGCATAACAGACCATGAATTTTCAGAGTTGCCTATTTTGATGGGACGCAGGACAAATTCAAGGTTTGTCCCAAGAACGGCGGAATATTCGGTGGCCTCAAAATTAACTCCGTCACGAACGGCATTACTGGCTTCCTGCATACGTTCGCCGTATATAAGATCTACCTCGGTCATCATCTTCCTTGTCCGGTCGGCAATTGAGTGGCCTATAATATAACCATTTCCCGAATAGATTGCCATTGCAGCTATATCTTTATTTTCGGACATAACCTGTTCCACGACTCTTTGACCTATAGCGCCATTCAAAAGAAGACCAACCGCTCCAACCACTTCATCATTGGGAGTGATTATGGGAACCTGCATGATAATAGACATTGAGTCTTCGCCGTTTATAAGTCTGGGCACCGGATGGTCAACCCTGTCTATCCTCGCCATAGGTCCGGTCAAACGGGCCATGGTAGGTTCAACATCCATGCTTACTCTGGCGACGATATCCCCTGTTTCTCTGGAAAAAGCCATGGCATATTGGCCGGTCGGGGTAGAACCTACACGCCCGATATTCTGGCTATCCGCCCCATCCACCATATTGGGTTTCCAAATCGAATATGTAACTATCAGATTTGGCTCTCTTTTTAATACACTTAATAACATTGCATCGAAATTATCCCGTCTCATTTCCGGAGGCATCATTTCGTAATCTGCCATACAATTTGCCAGAGTACGCAAAAGTCTCAAGTAGGCTTCTTCCCGGCCCATCCAGAATTCCGCCTGACGGTTTGCCATGCGGTACATACTCTCCAGACTCAGCTCTTTGGTGGCAGTGGTAGATTCGGTCAACAGCAATATGGCAATTGCCGCTACGACGACCACCATAATAACAATCACCAAAAGACTCAATTTGAACCTAAGTTTCATTTTTTCGACTCCTTTTCGTTGTAGAAAGTGTATATTTCCAGGATTTTCTTCTTCAGAATATAACCCAACCTGCTTACTAAAAAATAATATATCGCTTTTAAAAAAAATCACGAAAAACCAGAAAAAACCATAGATAAAAGTCATTTTCCGGTTTTGGAACAACCCCAAATTATTAAAAAGAAAGAGTGTTCCACTAGCAATGTTACACAAATAATAAGTGTTTGTCAAATAAAAAAAAAGAGCTGTCCAAAACAAAAGAACAGCTCTTCAATTTATAGAAAAAAGATTACCGTGGAATTTTGCTGCGCAAAACCCCTTGAAAGAAAATGCATTGCATTTTCTTCTTTAATTACTTCTTTACTTCAAATACAGTTCCCTGGGTACATATTTGGTATGCAGAAGTTCATGGGCTTTATGACCGTTTGGTTCGCCGAGGAATTCCTTGTAAACCTGGTCGATAAACGGATTCTGATGTGAACAACGGTACTGGGATTTTTCGTCATCGGTATATATGCCAGCGGTACGCTGTTTGCGAATCTCGTCTGTACAACCATATGGCTGTCCGCCGCCGCCTATACATCCGCCGCGGCAGGCCATAACTTCCACAAAGTGGTAGGGCACTTCTTTGCCTTCTTTCTGTGCTGCCCGGATTTTATCCAGCACCGCAGCAATATTCCCCATCTGGTGAGCTACGGCAATGCGGATCTTTGTACCGTTCTGGAAATCAACCTCCGCTTCTTTAACACCGTCAAGACCGCGCACAGGTTTAAAGTTCACATCCCCCAGTTCTTTTTTGGTTACCAGGAAATATGCGGATCGTACTGCCGCTTCCATAACACCGCCGGTTACGCCGAAAATTGTACCCGCTCCGGTATACGGTCCCAGGGGGTTATCCGCATCTTCTTCGGGAAGGGCCATAATGTCTATACCCGCCTGTTTGATCATACGGGCAAGTTCCCGGGTGGTAATGGCAATGTCCACATCATAACCTGCACCGGCACTCTTCATGTCGTCGTTGCGTTTGGTTTCCCACTTTTTGGCGGTACAGGGCATAACCGATACCGAATATACTTTAGCCGGATCGACACTTGCTTTTCCGGCCCAGTACGCCTTAATCATGGCGCCCATCATCTGCTGCGGACTTTTGGCCGTCGAAAAGTTGGGGATCATGTCGGCATAGTATTTTTCCATGTAATCGACCCAGGCCGGACAACAGCTTGTAATAAGGGGTATTGCACTGCCCTTTTCGGTCAGGCGTTTTACCAGTTCTGTACCCTCTTCCATGATTGTAAGATCGGCGGAAAAGTTGGTGTCGAAAACTGTATTAAAACCAAGCCGGCGCAGAGCAGCATACATTTTTTTGGTGGCGATGGTTCCCGGTTCACAGCCGAATTCTTCCGCCAGAGCAACACGCACCGCCGGGGCAATCTGTACCACCGTGTGTTTATCGGGATTTTGCAGAGCAGCCCAGACTTCCTGTGTATCGTCCCGTTCGTAAATCGCACCCACCGGACAGTGAGCCGAACATTGGCCGCACTTGATGCAGGGGCTTTCGCCCAACGGGGCATCCGCCGCACTGGCGATTTTTCCCTTGATTCCGCGTCCGAGGAATTCCAGAGCCCAGACATTCTGCACTTCCTGGCAAACCTTAACGCAGCGTCCGCAGCGAACGCACTTCTCCGGGTTCAGAATAATGGACGGGTTGGAATCATCAACCGGAATTCCATTAAGCACCTTTTTGAACGGACTTTCCCGAATGCCGAAATCGGCTGCAAGTTCCTGGAGTTCGCAGTTCCCGTTTCTGGGACACTGGAGACAGTCATTCGGATGATTGGAAAGGATTAGTTCCAGAATTGTTTTTCTTGTACCAATGATCTCCGCATCGTGGGTGATTATTTCTTTTCCTTCAAATCCGCCGTCTACCGGGGTAGTACATGCCCTGACCATTTTGGGACTGCCTGCCATACGGACTATGCAGATACCGCAGGAAGCCCAGGGCGGAAGATCGGGATTGTAACACAGGGTTGGAATCTTGATATTCGCCTTTTTTGCCGCATCAAGAATTGTGGTTCCTTCTTCAACCTGGACCGGAATACCGTTTATTTTAAAGTTTATCATTGTGTTACTCCTTAACCCTTCGTGATTGATTTGAATTTACATGCATTGAAACACTCACCGCATTTCAGACAGGCACCCTGATCAATTACATAGGGAGGTTTCTTCTTGTCCGGGTACTTCGCCGCATCTTCGGCAGCAATACAATTGGCAGGACACTTCTTGGCGCATACTCCGCATCCAATACATTTTGCCGGATCGATAGTAAATCGCATAAGGCTTTTACACTTGCCCGAACGGCACTTTTTGTCATGAATGTGTTCCATGTATTCTTCGCGGAAATTCCTGATTGTGGACAAGGTAGGATTTGCCGCCGTACCGCCAAGCATACAAAGCGAAGCTTTGGTCATTGCCGCTCCGATGGTCTCCAGTTTTATGATATCCTCGTCTTCGCCATTGCCCTTGGCAATTTTTTCCAGCAGATGCAGTATTTGTGTTGTACCGATACGGCAGGGTGAACACTTACCGCAGCTTTCATCTACACAGAATTCCATGTAAAACCGGGCTACGTCAACAACACAGTCGTCTTCGTCCATAACGATCATGCCGCCGGAACCCATCATTGAACCGTTGGCTGCCAATGTTTCAAAATCAATCGGCAAATCCAGGGATTTTTCGGTAAGGATACCGCCGGAAGGACCGCCGGTCTGAACTCCCTTAAATTTCTTGCCGTCTTTAATACCGCCGCCGATTTCGAAAACAATTTCGCGCAGTGTCGTACCCATGGGCACTTCCACAAGACCGGAGTTTTTAACTTTTCCGGTCAGGGCGAACACCTTGGTACCCTTGGATTTTTCCGTTCCCAATTTGGAAAGCCATGCGCCGCCTTTGGCGGTAATTACCGGAATATTGGCAAAGGTTTCTACGTTATTGATAATTGTCGGCTGCTGCCACAATCCCTTGTTTGCCGGAAACGGCGGTTTGGGTACCGGCATGCCCCGGTTTCCTTCTACCGATTTGATTAATGCCGTTTCTTCGCCGCAGACAAAAGCCCCGGCGCCGAGCCGTATTTCGATATCAAAGTCAAAACCCGAACCCAGGATGTTTTTCCCAAGAAGGCCGTAGTCCTGGGCCTGCTTCAGGGCGATTTTAAGACGATCAATGGCCAGGGGATATTCAGCGCGAATATACACAAAACCCTGATGCGAACCAATTGCCTTACCGGCGGTGATCATCCCTTCGATAACCGAGTGAGGATCGCCTTCGATGGTAGAACGGTCCATATAAGCGCCGGGATCGCCTTCGTCGGCATTACAGATCACATACTTGGCTTCTCCCTGAGCCTTGCGGCAAAGATCCCACTTAAGCCATGTGGGAAAACCCGCGCCGCCGCGGCCCCGGAGACCAGACGTCTTTACTTCTTCTATAGTCTGTTCCTGTGTCCATTGGAAAAGGACTTTTTCAAGGCCGCTGTAACCTTCGCGGGCTATGTATTCATCGATATTTTCCGGATCGATAACACCGCAGTTGCGGAGAACTACCCTGAATTGTTTCTGATAAAACTGAATATCCTCGACAGACGAAGCATCTTTCTTTGCCGTATCTTCCTTGTAAAGAAGCCGTTTAACTTCCCTGCCCTTGACAATCTGTTCGGCAATAATTTCCTTTGCATCTTCGGGTTTTACATTCACATAGAATGATTCTTCGGGAAGAACCTTGATAATTGGCCCTTGTTCGCAAAAACCGAAACACCCTGTCTGCACAATCTGAACTTCGCCTGTTACGTTCTGGGCTGCCGCTTCTTTGATCAGTTCCTCGTAAATTTCCTTGCCTTTGTTGGATTCACAGGCTGTACCACCGCAGCACAGAATAAAATGATTATACGCCATATTCCGCTCCTATTTCATAATATCCGCTGCGGGCCTGTTAAGGATATGATTATCCAAAAGCTCATGCCCAAGGATATGTTTAATTACTATTTCCTTGGCTGTTGCGGCGTCCACAGTGCCGTAAATTACATTCGGCATACCGGGAGAAATTACCTCTACAGTCGGCTCTGAATGGCAAAGCCCCATACAGCCGGTCTGGCGCACCATTACCTTATCTACCAGCTTGTTTTCGTCCAGAGCATTGATAAAGGCATCCAGGGTACCTTTTGCTCCCGCGGCAATACCGCAGGTTCCCATACCCACAATAACATGAATGTCTTTCCCTTCGGCATCACGCCGCTGGATGTCAGTCTTCTTGGATTCCCTGAGCTTCCGCAGCTCTTCCAATGTCATTGCCATTCTCAGGCCTCCTTAACAAAATTTTAATATTCAATTTTTTCAAAACTTCAATTTTGAAAAACTACCTTAAATTTAAAAGTTTCTAATCATCTCCCTCAAGTGAATGAAGGTACTTCCCAAGCAATACCAGGGATGAAACATCCTCCAAATCTCCCAAAGCTTCTATCAATTCGGTTTTCTTTACCTCATAACTCACATTAGTGCCTTTGGCAGAACCAGATGCACTAATTCGGCTCCGTTGCAAAATTATTTCCTGCGGCCCGGAAAACATCAATACAGAACGGAAAAGGCCGGGAATGTCTCCCACCGGGGGGGTGTCCACATTGGCCAGATCAAACCAAGCCTCTACGCTGGTTCCGTTGGCACTGCCCCCCATAAAGGAAGAATCATCGGCAGTTATGCCGCCTGCAATGCTTTTGCCGGTAAACTTTGCTTTACCGGTACCGCCCGAACGCAGTACTGTTTCGCTTTCTTTTTTTGCCGAACTAATCTTCCAGCCGCCGCCGGAATCTACCGCAGTCTGGATAAGAAAGGGAATGCCCAGCCCCACCTTTCTTCCGGGGTGTTTTACCCCGTCTGTTACAAAAGGATCCATGTTCCGGTCCAATTCGGCTCCGGTCATCCCCTTGCCGTTGTCTCCGGCAAAAAACCGGAATTCTCTTGTCGCGGGGTTTTCCATGTCTCCCGGCTCGTCGGTTTCCCATACGGCCAGTTCTATCAGGCTTGCCCCCGATTCGGCGCAGTTCTGGGTTATATCTGCGGCCAAATCGCTTAAACTAAAATGCAATACTAATTCCGGTATTTGGCTATAATTTCCGGCAGCATATCTTTGGTTAATTTACCATAGGTATCGTTGCCCACAACAATAACCGGCGCCAATCCGCAACAGCCGACACAGCGCACCGGATCAATGGAAAAAAGACCATCTTCGGTTACCCCGTCGGGAGGTATTCCCAAAATACTCCGGGCTTCGTCTATTAAATCCTGGCCGCCTTTAAGGTAACAGGCAGTTCCCAGACATACGGAAATCTTGTATTTTCCCGGTTTGGTGGTTTTAAAGAAATGATAAAAGGTAATAACCCCGTAGACACGCGCCAGGGGTATACCGGAAAGATGGGAGATTTCTTCCGCTGCTGCCCGGGAAATAAAACCAAAGGTTTCCTGAGTTTTATGCAAAATCATAATAAGTGACCCGGGTTTAACCTTCCATTCATCAATAAAAGCGATTAATTCAGGAGGAAATGTGATCTTTTCCTTTGCCGCAGCTTGAGCCATAAAAACCCCCACAAAATGATATTTTTTTTATTATAGAAAGGAAATGTCGTTTAGGCAAGGGAAAAAATCCCAATTTAGCGAACTGAACGCATCAATCTTCCCATATCGGTGGGAGGAGGAACACTCATTCAAACCATAGTATACAGTGAGACTATTGCTTTAGAGCGACTCCCACAATGAGTAATCTATTGGATGTCGTTATTATTCTACCTTAAATTTGGAAACTTCCTTTTTTAGAATTTCGATTCGTTCGCGGGTCTTTCCGCTTAACTCGTTGACATGGCTAACGGCAATATTCATTTGTTCCGCACCACTTGCCATTTCGTTAATACCCGAAGAAATTTCCTGTGTCGCCCTTTCCAGTTGTTGGCTTTCCCGGATAACTTCTGTAGACCCTTCAAGCATTTCATTGGAACCGGACTTTACCTGACGGGTTATCTCATTAACCTCGCTTACTCCGTCAAGGATTTGCTTGCTCCCTTCCCCCTGTTCTTCCATTGCGTTATGTATCTGATCTTCCTGATCTGATACTACTTTGACGCTTGAGTCAATCGCTTCGAATTTGGTAAGAACATTTTCTGTTGATTTGGTTATCTTTTCGATTGAGCTTTTTATCTTTTTCAGGACATTACTAATGGTTTTGGACTGCTCGCTGGAGTTTTCCGCAAGTTTACGGATTTCATCGGCGACAACGGCAAAGCCCTTTCCTGCTTCTCCGGCGTGAGCCGCTTCAATAGCCGCATTCATCGAAAGCAGATTGGTCTGGCTGGCAATGTTTTCCATAACCGAGTTAATCTCCATAAGCCCTTCCGACTCGCGGGCGATTTCCTGAATATCCTCTGCCACTTCCTGTAACCCTGAGCGGCCTACTTCCGATGCATCACGCAAGGAATGCACGTTTACAGCATTGTTTGCAAGCGTTCCGGTAACCGACTTGATATTTGCTACCATTTCTTCAATAGCAGAAGAAGCTTTGGATATATTGGTTGTTTGGTTTTCTACCAACCCGTCCAGCTTATTGATGTTATTTACAACCTGTTCCATAGTCGCGTTAGTCTCGGTTACGCTGGCGCTTTGGTTTAAAATGCGGCTTTTAATGCTTTGGATATTAGCGGTAATCTGATTCACTGCAGCGGCAGTCTCATTCATGTTACTGGCAAGGTCATTGCCTATATCGGATAAATTGACCGTTTCTTTCTTGATGCTCAGGACAAGGTTTTTGATTTTTTCCAGGGTTTGATTAAAGTAGTTTGCAAGATCGCCGACTTCGTCTTTTGAATTAAGTATGATAGAATGGGTCAAATCACCTTCACCCTGAGCAATATCCTTGAGCGTTTCTGTTACATTAACTATTGGTTTGGTCACGCTGTTCAGGACAAAATATGCGATAATTGCCGCAATAAACAATGCTATTACTGCCACTATAATTGTAAATCTGGTTATGGCGTTGACATGCCTTAACATATACGCTTCGGAAGAACCCACTAGTATTGACCATGTTTGATCCGAATTTCCGATTGGAAAAGACTGCATCATAAGTTTAACATTTGTTCTAAGCGTTGGGTCGTAAGTACCGCCTATAAAACCGGTTCCTTTTTGAATTGCCTCAAAAGCTTCTTGTCTGGCATCGCCGTATTCAACATCGACATCGAGCATATTCTTGCCGATTCTTTCAGGTATAAAATGCCCAAGAATAGACCCATTGCTGGAATACATTACTATCAGAGCAACTTCTTCTCTGGTTCTTAAGGTTTCCTCTATTGTAGGCTGTATCACGGATATATCAAGAAGACAGCCGACTCTTCCGACTACTTCATCGGTACGCGGATTAATAATGGGAACCGTTATGATTATTACAAAGGTGTCTTTTCCGTTTATAGTTCGGGGTATTGGATCGTCAAAACGGTCTTTATGGGCATTGGGTCCGTTAAGACGTGCCATGGTATCGGGAATATCGGTACTGGCACGGGCAGTAATACTGCCCGTTTCCTTGGTAACAACCATGGCGTACTGCCCATCAGGACTGGAACCGGTACGCCCGATAAATTGAGAATCCATGCCATCGAGGGCATTTGGTTTCCATATCGAATAGGTAAGAATCCAACTTTCATTTTCAATTGTTGCACCGCGAAGTATTCTGTCAAACTGATCCCGTCTTTCTGCTACCGGTATATCTTCATAGTCTTCCATTACCCCGGCAAGCGTTTCCAGCGCCCGTATATGAGCGTCTTCCCGTCCTTTCCAGTAATTGACCCGGCTTTCAAGATAATTGCTTTTACTTTCTTCGGCCATTTCAATGCTAATTTTGGAAGCCTCGCGCAGAAGTAATACAGCGATTGCTGTTACAATAATAGCTATTACAGCGATCACCATTAGACTCAGTTTGAATTTAAGTTTCATTTCCCTTTCTCCTTATTTTTACCCATAAATTATTGTTTCCAAAAAAAGTGTCTGTTTTTTTCAGTCATAATACACACAATTGAACAAACATATTTTTAAACCTTAAAGCGATTAACTTCTTCCAGTAAAAGAGAAATATTCTTGCGATTCCTGTCGCTAATCTCGTTCACGTGAAGAATCGCTACATTTATTTGTTCGGCGCCCGAAGCCATCTCGTTCATGCTCTGCGTAATCTCCTGTGTCGCCGTTGCCAAATTTTCGCTTTCCTGTATCACTTCCTTGCTGCCTTCAAGCATGTCGTCGCAGCCGCTTTTTACCTGCCGTGTCATCTCGTTTACCCCGGTAACGCTGTCAACAATTTGCCGGCTTCCTGTTCCCTGTTCTTCCATTGCACCGCGGATATGCTCCTCCTGATCCGACACTGTCTTAACGCTTGAATCAATAGCTTCGAACCTGGCAAGTACGTTTTCCGTCGATCCGGTAATCTTGTCGATCGATCCTTTTATTTTTTTCAATACTTCGATAATGGTCTTTGACTGTTTGCTTGAATTTTCCGCCAGTTTGCGTATTTCGCCGGCAACTACCGCAAAGCCTTTACCCGCTTCTCCGGCATGGGCCGCCTCAATAGCGGCATTCATGGAAAGCAGACTTGTCTGGCTGGCGATGTTTTCCATTACCGAGTTAATTTCCAGAAGCCCTTCGGACTCATGGGCGATTTCCTGTATGTCCGCAGCTACTTCCTGCAATCCGCCGCGGCCTGCTTCGGAGGCATCCCGCAGAGTACGGACATTGACGGCATTGTCAGCAAGCGTTGCCGTAACCGACTGAATACTGGCTGCCATTTCTTCGATAGAAGTGGAGACGCTGGAAACATTGGAGCTCTGCTTTTCCACCAGTCCATCAAGTTTGTTAATATTGATAACAACCTGTTCCATGGTTGCGTGGGTTTGGGTAACACCGGCGCTTTGGCTTAAAACACGGCTCTTGATAGTCTGGATATTGGTGGTGATCTCGTTGATTGCGGCGGCAGTTTCCGCCATATTGCCAGCAAGCTCATTGCCGGTATCGGAGAGGGTCAAAGACTGCTCTTTTATGATTACGACAAGGTTTTTTATTTTTTCCAGAGTCCGGTTAAAGTAATGGGAAAGATCGCCGATTTCATTCTTTGAATCAATGTCAATAGTGCGGGTCAGATCCCCTTCTCCAAGGGAGATTTCCTTTAATATTGCATTGATATTGCCAAGGGGCGCAAAAATTTTCCGTAAGAAAAACACAAGCAGAACAAGCCCAAGAAAGACTGAAATTCCGCAAATAATAAATTGCCGCTTTACGTTTGAATCAATGGTATCATGAAGATACGTTCCGTCAAAATCACAGGCAGCTATTCCTACGAATTTTCCGGCAGAGTTTCTGATTGGGGTATAAATTGAAATAAGCCAGCCCCATCCTTCCTGATATACCAGATCGGTAGATTCGGTTTTTCCCGATGTCAATACCCTTCTGAATGCGTTATCATATTCATCCGTTTCTTCCCGGTCCCCAAGAGCGGAAAAGTTTTCCTCATCGTCAGGTTCAGTACTGCCGTCAATAATATATTGCCAAATGCTGCCGTCTGCCGGGGCCATTGTATAAAGAAAAAGACATCCGGTTAATTCCTTAAGTTCCAGCAGCCGAAGCCTTGTTTCTTCGTAAAAAGGGTCATCGTTGTTCAGCGATTTGGTCAGAGTTTCAAAGGAATCTCCGTCAATAATAGAGGCTGCTTTCTCCACTATTTGAACACCTTGCACAGCAAACGAACTTGCTACTTCTTTTGACAACTGCCTTATTTCCAGCATGGATGTTATCCCAATCAGGGCAATAATGAAAAGGGAAAAAAGGGCAATAAACTGGAATCTGAGCGAATGTATTAATTTCATTTTTTATCTCTCTATAATATTCTATATTCACCTATTTTTAGATATTTTTGAAGCATGGTTAAGCCCTGGTTGTATCAGTAAGCATTTGTATATATTATCGGTTTTCGGCCAAATACTATAAACTATCTGTTTTAACGCCTAATTGTTCAAGAATTCCGGATAGTGCGGAAATATTATTTTCAATGGCTTTTAAATTTGTTTTTACTATGATATCGGCTTGTTCTTCCAGGGATCTGGCCAGTTCAACAAGCGGATCTGGGTGGTAATCATTAATCTGTATAAATTTGTCGGTCATGTTTATAATATAATAAAAAAACCGGCCGCACAGCAGATTTTTAAAACAAATTTAACCAGTAAGCCTGTGCAAAAAACCTTCCAGAGACACATAATTGCTGCAGGAACTGTATTTTCCGTCTTTGTAGTACCGCACGTATGGAATTTCCCGGTTTTCGTAGGTGGTTTCCTTAAAATTCATGAATTCGTCAAAGAAAGTAGCCAAATCATACTCAATATAGATAATTTTAAGGCCGGGAAGGGATTTTTCTGCCTCCGGAAGGTAGTCTTTCATGGCTTTCCACTGAGGACACCAGCTTTGAGTCAGAATAAGAGCCGCTGTGCCGGCCAGTTCCGGCAGATCAAAACCGCCATTTTGCATTGCCTCGCGGCATTCCGCTTCTGTCAAAATTCTCATGTTTAGATACTATGATAAGAATGAAAATAATGCTATAATAAAATAGAGTTAGTTGTGAAAGACCTGAGCGAATACAACGGTAACACCTCTGAATACGAACTCTTCTCCTTCCTGAGCGAAAAGATCCTTGCCAGGGAGTTTACCACTTTTTCCGCTTTAAAGACCTTTGCACAGCCCATCGTCAGGGACACAAAGATCCATCCTGTAATAATGCGATGCTTTGAAATGCTAAAGCGGCTTAACTGGGGCTTTTTTTCCGACATGACCCTAAAAAGCCACAAACGGCTCTGGAAAGAATTGGTTATTCCCGACCAAACTTTTCCCGAAGCAGGCGATTTAAAGGATACCCTTCAGATTTCCAACCTGTACATTGCCATGCTTGATATCCACGGTTATACCAAATTCTGCATGGATTCCCGGAAAAATCTTTCCATGATGCACACCCTGGACTGGGCCATGAATACCGAAGTCCGCCGGATATCCACCTACTGCCAGGCAGTAAGCCAGCGTGAACGGGGAGACGAAATGGTTGTAGTTGCCGCCAGTGCAACCGATGCCCTAACCGTAACACTGGCAATAATGGATTATTTCGGAAAAACCAACTATGTAGACGATCCGGACATTGTAACCAAGCGGCAGGGCAATGCCGAAGCGCTGCCTGTCTTTAAATGTTCTGCGGGAATAACCGGAGGCAATACCCAAAGCCCCCTTATCATTACCGAAAAAGGAAATCTGGCAGGCTTTCTTCTTAATTCCGGCGCACGCCTGCAAACCAGGGCAAACGAACTGTCTTCCAAGGAAAGCCGGATTATGATAGCCAAACAGGTTCAGATGAACTTTATGAAGGAAAACCAGTCCGGCAAATGCTCCCTTCTTAAAAACAATGCCGTGTATTTCTTTGATACCGGCCATATTGAATTCAAGGGAGTAATGATCCCTACCTGCGAAGTGGTATTCAAACCGGAAGAACGCTACAAGGAACAATTTGCC
>WRIB01000044.1 GCA_009782955.1 Treponema sp.
TGTTCCGCCGGTTACCACTGTTGACAGGAATTCTTCCCCCAATGAATCTATGGTAAGCATGGCTTTGTCCGTCCACACGCCGGCGAGTATGGCCCCCGCAGCGGCCAGGGAATCAATTGGCTTGCTAAAGAGCAGGCAGGCGGGCTGCCGATCCATGTAGGCGGCGCAATACAGTATCATGCCGCCGGTTGTTGAACCAATGGTTTGCGGAAGGCACAGTGCTTTACCCAGCATATTTTTTCCGTAAATTGCCGCATTGTTCTGATCCGAACAAGGGGCTTGTTTCTTGCCGAACATAAGGGCCTTCTGAAAACTAGCCAGTGTATTAAAGCCCTGAGTGGAAACCAGCGCTTCGGCTTTTACTTCCTCTCCATTGCTGGAAGGAACGACAACTCTTCCTTTAAATGTCTTCATTGTGTTTCCCCTCCGGTGATCTTCAAAAGGATTTCATCATCTGTATAATACCGCGATGAAGTATACGTCCGCAGTTTATTGGAATTGGTTATTACCGGTTTTTTGGCGCACAACGGGTTATTCATATACATAAGCGGACAGATTTCACTTAATACGGCACCTGTGTTTGTCAGTTTTTCCGCATCGGGAAGCTTGCGGAATTCCTTAAGCACTCCGGGAGCGGCGGTAAACACCGTGGGTATGGAAAGTTTTTCTTTGCCGTTTTGTGCCAGCGCGCCTTCTATACGGGCAGTCCAGCTTTTCAGCTGATCCACCGAAAGATGAGGACAGCCGATAAAACACAAAACCGGCGAAACAGCAGTATTCTTCCATATACAAGGATAATTTTGCTTAACCCGTTCCAGTTCCGCATCGTCAATTATATATGTTTTGGCGCCCTTAACAATAAGGCTTTTGCCTGAAGTTTTTGCTTCCGGTGTAAGACCTTCCGCATGGTAAAGCCCAACCGCGCCGTTACTTGCCGTGGCAGCGCCCATATCTTTAAGGTAGTCTGCGGCGGCGCGGCCCTTTTCGGTATTTCTGGAAAGATCTGTTCCAATCCATTTGTCCAAACCTTTGATAAAGGGAACTTCTTCCATTACCTTCATGCCGATGGCGCTTCCCAAAAGCTGGGGTTCCGGTTTTTTGGTTGTTTTAACTTCGATAATCCACGTTGCCTTGCGGCCTTCGTCGGTTAAGAAACCGAAATACGGAACCTTGCCGGCAATACTTCCGAACAGTTCGATGATTCCCGAATTGCGGTTGCAGCGTGCGCCAAGAACCGAATTGGCATAAACAACGGCGCTGGACTCAGCCCAGGAAAGAACGTCGCCTTTTCTTGGAACGTTTCCAACTTCATTCATATAACAGGTGCAGGTAAAACCATCATCATTTACCAAACCAATTTTTTTAAGCTGGGCTTCGTAGGCTGTTTGTTTGGAATACATCACCTTAAACAGAAGTTTTTCCAAAGCACCGGAAGGAACCTTTGGGTCAAGCGGCCGCGGATCAACGGTAAACTGCTGTCCGGAAAGAGCGCCGGCTTCTATCAGCGTATCCATGAGCGCATAAACCGGTTTCATTACCGAAAGGCCGAAGCTGGTAACCAGATGGCCTTTGCCTCCCGTAACTTTTGCCATACGCTCTGCGCCAAAAGTATCGCCGTACATAACCAGGGTTTTCATCACCTTGGCCATTACCTCTCCCTGTTCTCCGGCGAGTATCCTTTTTTCTTCACTGGATAATTTCACACTTCCTCCCCGAAAGCTCAGCTACAGCTGAATAGCAAGCCGGTATGCTGAACGGTTTGCTTCCAAAACTTTTCCTGCACTGAAAGAGTCTCCGATATTGTACAGTTCCGGCGCGGCATTTTGCGCCAAAGCTTCCAGATACAGGGCATTGTCGGGAACGCCGCCTGCCGCCATGACCACAAGGTCGGCATTTATTGTTACAGGAGTTTCTTCGACTTTAAGTTTGGGCGCCAGCGGGTTCTCAATATTTTCCGGCAGTATGGGATGCCAGGTAAGGTACGGATCGGGTACAGTTTTGGAAGTATTCTGTATAACCTCAACGCCGGTCTTTGTTACCCTGGTAAGACGGGTGCAGTTAAGCAGTTGGACTCCGGCTTTTTTAAGATAGTAAATCAGGTGGCCGCGATTGGCAGTACAGGTGTGATTCATGATGTACTTTTCCATTTCGATCACGGTTACTTCGCAGTCCATTTCGTACCGAAGCCAGTAAGCAACTTCACAACCGACAACACCGCCGCCAATAACTACCACCTTTTTGGCTTTTTTCAGGAGGTCTGGTTTCATCAGCAAATCCACTGCCTGTACTGCATCATCGACACCCGGCAGAGGAAGCTGTGCATCTTTGGTACCCTGGGTAAAGACAACGACATCGGGTTTAAACCTTTTTATAAGTTTAAGATCAACTTCGGTTTTTGGTTTAAAGCTGAGTTTTGCTTCTTTTATTGCCCGCTTAACCAGACCGTCCAGGAACAGCCGGTAATTTTCTACTTCGTACTTGATCTTTGCAACGCCGCCGGGAAGGAGTCTTCCGCCTACCTTGGTTCCCTTTTCGAAAAGGGTTACCTGATGGCCGCGCCGTGCTGCAACAACTGCCGTTATAATCCCGGCAGGTCCCGCTCCAACCACGAAGACTTTTTTCTTTGTTTTTACCGGAGAAGGAATAACCGGAAATGTATGCTCAAAGCCGGAGCGCGGGTTAACCGCACACTGAGGATGGCCGCCCTCGACAAACTCACTGATGCAGCCTTCCTGACAGCCGATACAGGGTCGTATTTCATCAACCTTGCCTGCGTATGCTTTGTTGGGCCAGTTGGGATCGGCAAGCAATGGCCGCCCCAGCATGATCATGTCGGCCTTGTTTTCCCGTAGCGCTGTTTCCGCCAAATCGGGATACCCGAGTTTGCCGACCGCCACCACCGGAACCGGCAGCCCTTTGTTGGACTTGATGTTGTTCCGGTTAAAATAATCTTTAACCATGGCGCTTACTTCCAGGAAACATCCGGGCGGCATGGAAGAAGGCGGATGAGGAAGCCACCAGTTATCGTAGCAGCCCAGATCAACATCAAAAATATCAACACCGGCCAGCACCAGGTTCTTCATAAAGGCAAGGGTTTGATTAATCGTTCTGCCCTTGGTGAACTTTTTAAGCGAGCCGGTCTTTGTCATCCCTTCGCCGTAGGTTTCGTTCAGACAAAGGGAAAGATCGATACGGTACATGATGGGGAAATCCGGGCCGGTACGTTTGCGCATTTCCTTAACACAATCAATGCCGAACGCTTCCTTGTCGGCATATCTGCCAAGAACACGGCGGTTAAAAGCGCTGTTGGTCATTTGCTCAAGAAGATATCCCTCGTGTCCGTGAAGATACGCACCGTCAAGACCGGCAACCTTGGCGTCCGCCGCCGCCTGTCCCATATTGCGAATTATCTTTTTTAGTTTGCCGGCGCTAAGTGGAGCGCAGGGAATCTGCGGTATGTAGAAACTTGGGTTCCACGATGCGGAATTGGGAAGCTTGAGCATGGTCAGAAGGCATTGGGGATTTCCCACCCGGCCAAGCCCCGGCGTAAGCTGGATAAAGATCCGCGAGCCAAAAGAATGAACACCCTGCGCCAAATCCCTCCAGCCTGCAAAGACCGACCGTGAACGATCTATGCGGGGAAAGTACGTAAGCTGCCCCAGCTCTGTGATTGAGTTGTCCAGACCGTGACTTACCGGAACAAGGCCGGTGGTAATAAGCCCGACCCCGCCCTTGGCCCTTTCGTAAAAGTACTGAAGCATCTTGTCGTTGGGACGCCCCGTCTCGTCGCACATGCAGATATTACCCATAGGCGCCATAACAAGACGGTTCTTTACGGTAACTTTATTTATTTGCAGAGGAGTAAAAAGGCTTTTATACGGATACAACTTCTTCGTCATCCGCGCTTTGTTTAAAAGTTCGCCAAAACCACCCTCTTTATCGTCTTCATTAAACCATGAGCCAAAGCGGTCTACCCATTTTTGAATTACAGGATCAGTCTGAACCATAACGCCCTCCTATAGGTGAAGTATTATTCAGTATACCTGAACTTTGCCGTCCCGTCCATGTAATTATTGGCGCATTGACAACTAATTTTTTCGTTACTATAGTTAATTACAATGGATTTACCATATACTGTTGAAGAAATAAAAGACAAAATCATCACGACCGCCCGTCAATATGGAATACAAAAGGCTTATTTATTCGGCTCCTATGCACGCGGAGAAGCCGTACTCGACAGCGATATTGATATCTGTATTGAAAAAGGGAAACTCCGTACACTCTTTGAACTTTCCGGCTTTTGCCAGGACTTGGAAGAAATATTAGGTAGCAAGGTAGATGTGGTAACCACTACCGGTCTGTCCACTGATTTTAAAGACCAAATAGAAAAAGAAATGATCCTCATTTATGGATAAAGATACCGGAATAATAAAACATATAATTGAGCATATTGAAAATGTACATAATGCACAAAAACGTTTTGGCAGTGAATACAGCATATTTATTTCGGACAAGGATTATTTCAACTCGGTTTGCATGAGCTTATTACAAATAGGAGAGCTTGCCCGTCACTTAACAACGGAATTCACTGCCGCTCACGCCGATATTCCCTGGAGAAACATTATCGGGCTTCGAAATGTTGTTGTTCATGGATACGGTCAACTGGATACGGAAACAATCTGGGCAACCATAACCGAAGATATTCCTGAATTGTACAGGAAATGTAAAGCAATTACATAACTCCTCATAAAACCTTTACCTGCCGAAGGCACGCATCAATCTTTCCATACCGTTACGATCAGGGTTATCCATGAAACATTTACGTGAACATGCTTGCCCCACAGGAGGGGAAGTCTGACCTGACGGGGACTTTCGGCGTGCAACAACAGCAGCCATGCCAAAGCATGCGTAAACAGCAGCCACGACCGATGTCCCCGCTCGGGGCAGATTCCCCTTTATGTGGGGTGGATATGGTTCGGAATGTGTTTCATGGATAACCCTATGCGTTCAGTCCCCCTTCGGGCTTTTTAATATAAGTGGCGACATTTAATATAAATGCCACTCGAACAAGCGGAAAAAACCTGATACAATAAGTAAATGTACCCTGTTTCTGCTGTTGACCTAATAGAAGGGAATGTTTTCCTCCGTAACGGACAGGAAATCGTGCCTGCCGAAAGTGTACCCTGCTCTATCGCAGATGCAAAGAAAAGTACTATCGCACACGGTATTTTGGCTGCCCATACACATTCAACCGGACCGTCAGTAGCTACGGACGGTGAAACGTTTCGTCTGCGGTTTGACGCACTTGCTTCGCACGACATTACCTATGTAAGCATCATCCAAACAGCCAAAGCCTCCGGACTTACCGCTTTTCCGCTTCCGTATATCCTGACTAACTGCCACAATTCCCTTTGCGCTGTGGGGGGAACCATAAACGAAGACGATCATGCCTTTGGCCTCTCCGCCGCCAAAAAGTACGGCGGCATCTATGTACCGCCCCACCTGGCAGTGATTCATTCCTATATGCGGGAAGCGTGGGCAGGCGGCGGCAAAATGATTCTCGGCAGCGACAGCCATACACGCTACGGCGCACTTGGAACAATGGGAGTGGGAGAAGGCGGCGGCGAACTGGTCAAGCAGCTGCTTTCCCAGCCTTACGAAATAGCCTGCCCAAAAGTGATTGGCGTCTATCTGGAAGGAAGTCCCCGGCCCTGGGTTGGCCCCATGGATGTGGCACTGGCCTTAATCGGCGCGGTTTACCAAAATGGCTTTGCCAAAAATGCCGTGCTGGAATTTACCGGACCAGGCATTGGAGCGTTAAGCGCAGAATACCGTAACGGCATTGACGTTATGACCACGGAAACCGCCTGCTGGTCTTCGATCTGGCAAACCGACGAAACGATCCGCAATTATCTTGCCACGCACGGCAGGATCGCCGATTACCGTGAACTAAAACCTGTCCAAAACCCGGCAGAGAACGCTGCCGGGTACGCCTGCTACGATGGAATGATTAAAATAAACCTTAGCAGCGTTAAGCCGATGATCGCCCTCCCCTTCCATCCCAGCAATGTCTATGAACTGGATGAACTCCTGAACAATCCCGGCGATATTTTCCGGCAAATAGAAAAGGCATCCGAAGAATACATCGGCAAGCGTGTTGATTTGGGTCTATTGGAAAAGATTGATTCGGAAGGCCGGATTCATGTTGATCAGGGGATCATTGCAGGATGCGCCGGCGGAACCTTTGACAATATTATGGCTGCAGCGGATATATTGACCTATAAAGAAAATCCTTCCCATACGGATACCGCACTTGCTTCCGGTTTTGCGTTGTCGGTATATCCGGGCAGTCAGCCGGTTTATCTGGAATTAGCCCGAAACGGCGCACTTGCAAAACTTGCCGCTTCCGGTGCAGTGGTTAAAACCGCTTTCTGCGGCCCCTGTTTCGGCGCCGGGGATGTGCCGGCCAACAAGAGCCTTTCCATACGGCACACAACAAGGAACTTTCCCAACCGGGAAGGCTCCCGGCCAAAGGACGGCCAAATTGCTTCAGTTGCCCTGATGGACGCCCGCAGTATTGCCGCCGCAGCCGGAAACGGCGGCATACTATGTTCCGCCGAAACCTTGTTCACCGCAGAAAGCAAAAACAACGTTTCCAAAAATCATTATACATATCACTTTGACGATTCGCCCTACAAAGAGCGGGTTTACAATGGCATTGGCAGTCCACATAACGATATCCCGCTTTGCTACGGCCCGAATATCACCGACTGGCCTCCCATGGAAGCGCTTGGGGAACACCTACTGCTGAAAATCGTATCGTTTATTACCGATCCGGTAACCACAACCGATGAACTTATCCCGTCGGGAGAAACATCATCCTATCGATCAAACCCCCATGCACTGGCCGAGTTTACCCTTTCCCGAAAAGACCCGAATTATGTGGAGAAGGCAAAGATTGTCCGGGACAAAAAAATCTCCGAAGAACTGGACGCTGTCCGGGATGCCTGTATTAATATATTGGCTTCTTCAGCAGCCGGTTTTGATACGAAGGACACCCATACTGCTCCTGTTCAAATTGCCTCGGCGATTTTTGCGGTAAAGCCGGGAGACGGCAGCGCCCGGGAACAGGCCGCTTCGTGCCAGCGGGTCCTGGGCGGCCTTGCAAACTTTGCCAATGAATATGCCACAAAGCGGTACAGGAGTAACCTTATAAACTGGGGACTAATTCCGTTTATTATAGAAGGAAAACCGTCATTTAATAACGGCGACTATATCTTTGTTCCGGGGATAAAAAGATTTATACAGGAAGAAAAATCTGCTTGCAAGGCAGAAGCGTATATATTCCGGTATGGTTCTTGTACCGCAGAAAACTGCGGTACATTTATTGTTGCAATTCCGGAACTGAACCCAGTTGAGCGCAAGCTACTACTCGCCGGCTCACTAATCAACTATAATAGAAACAGAATGGAAAACAATGGCTGATAACAAAGAAAACACTCAGCTGTCTTTCATGCTGCGAATCCTGCAATGCCTGAAAGATACAATAAAACCTGCCCTTTCGACGATACGTTTTCTGCTTTTAATCATGCTGCCTGTTTCATTCGCCGTATTGCTGCTAAAAAGCACCGGGCTTTTGCATTATGTGTCAAAGTTTATGAATCCTTTAATGCAATTTTTGGATCTTCCCGGTGAAGCCGCACTTGCATACTTAAGTTCAATCTTTATGAACATTTATTCGGCCATTGCAATTATAAAAACAATTGTTTTAACAGACAAACAGCTGATTATCCTCAGTACAATGTGTCTTATTGCCCACAACTTTTTTGTTGAATGTCTGGTAATGAAAAAAACCGGCTCCCATCTGCGAAAAATGGTGGTGCTTCGCATCTTTGTTTCAATTTTGGCAGCATGGATACTCACCAAAATAATGCCGCCCGGCGAGAATTTTCTGAAAATAATTCCCCCCGAAGCCGTTGAAGTACCTGAACTTGGTTTTAATATTGAACAATTTATTGCGGGTCTTGGTCCATGGTTTATTGAATCGATTTTTATGGTACTGCAGATCTTCCTGATTGTTTTTGCCGTAATGCTCCTCCAGCATATCCTGGCGGAATTTGGTTTAACAAAAAGACTGGGAAGAATAGCCAGGCGGCTTATCGGCTTTTTCGGCCTTTCCCCAAATACGGCCTATGTATGGATCATCGCCAATACCGTCGGCGTTGCCTACGGAGCCGGAGTTATAATAGAAGAAGTAGCAGCAGGAAACATGTCCCGCTACGAAGCGGATATTTTTAACCACAGTGCGGCGATTAATCATTCCCAGATAGAAGACACCCTGTTGTTTGTAAGCATCGGGGTTCCTTATGTATGGGCGGCCCTGCCGCGGTTTTTACTGGCAATTATTGTAGTGTGGGCAGAGCGGCTCCGGCGAGCCATTATTCGTTCTTCCTTCCGCGTTAAGGTCGTCTAGCATTGTTAGTACTCTCAAAAAAGCTGAATCGGGCTTTTTTAATTCACGGGAACCCCGGGTTATCTTGCAAAGAGAAACACCAAGATTTTTAGCGATTTCCCGCTGGCTCTTTCCTTCCCTAAGGTTTTTAACCAGAGCCCAGCGGGAAGCAATATCTGCCGTTTCAGCGGGAGTAAGAAGACAGTTAAAAAAAGATTCCAGCAATTCACTGTCTTTGGCAACGGCAAGCACGCGGCACAGTTCTTTTAATTGTTCCTGTACTCTGGGGTCATCCGTAGTCATGGGTTATTATTATACAAAACAATTTGGAATTTTAATACAGAATTATTCCGGTTTGTATTCGAAAGTCTGGTTTAATACCCCGCTGCTTGCAGCGGCTGGAAGAAATCAGAACATGAGAGTGTTAGGTATTAAACCAGACGGTATAATAAATTTCCTCTCGAACGAGGCTCCCTGGGAGATAATGCAAGGCTTACAGATACCCCGATGCTTGCCTCGGGGAGCCTTATTTGGAAATAGCCCTTACAATCATTACGTCTCCAAAACCCAAAGGCTTGGCCAGCTTGTCAAAAATTGATTTTAATAATGAAGGGGCGCTTCCTGCCGCCAGTCCTCCCCAGGTTTTTACCCGTTCCACGGTAAAACCGGCTTTTATCAGCAGCTTACGGAGATTTCGTTTGGAAAAAAGGTAAAGGTGATCAAAGATTACCGAACGCCAGCCGCTGCCGAAAATACGTGACTGCAAGCCGGCAATATTCGGAGTAGTAATAAAAAAACAGCCCCTGGGTTTAAGTATCCGTTTTACTTCCTCGGCAAAAGCAAAAGGGTTGTTAAGATGTTCAATAACATGAGAAGCAAGGACGACATCAAAGGTTTGACCGGGAAAATGGTTTTCTTCAAGAGGAAGATTACTGACATCCAGCCCCTGTTTCCGGCAGTAAGTTGCCTGAGGGCCGGAAATCTCAACGCCCCGTACTTTCCAGCCTTTGTTTTTCAGCGTGGAAAGCAGAGCTCCGGTAGCGCATCCAATGTCCAACACCTCCGGTACTTCATTGCCAATAGCAGCCGAAACCCCTGCTTTTGCATGTGCATGCAGGATTTTTTGTTCCAGAATATAAAAACCGGCATCCTTTAAAGCAAGCTCCTGCAGCCGGAGAAAAGCCTTTTCGTTGGCAATTTCATAATCAAGATAATCGTTCCCGTGATTTTTATCATAACGAAGGGCGACAGCTTCCGGAGAGGGCTGGGGATTAATCTGAACAAGACCGCAGCGGATACATCGAACATAACTGAAAAAGACAAGCTCAAGGTCGTTTCCCGGATTAAAAAGCGGATTTGAACCGTTATGATCAAAATGAGGAACAAACTTTTCATTTCTGCAAAGCACACAGGGGACCGGGATGCGTTCTTCTTTCCGCTGCGGAGTAGACCATGTTTTTACAGATTTGGTTTTTTTGGATTTTCCGGCGGGTTTATTCAATGGTAAGCCTGTATGTTACCGAACGGGCATTGTCAGCCATATCACGGGCTTCTATGACCAGTGTTGCCTGACCCCGTGTAAGGTGAATATCTCCCAGGCTGAAACCTCTTTCATCAAAAACCTCGGATGCAGGAACCGTACCATTTCGGTACACCATTCTTTTTCCATCTTTTGAAATTAATGTTTCAAAACTCAACACGCCTGCTTCAGCGCCGTTGACAGAACAGGTAATACGATTGGGAGCCAGCGATTCTCCTCCCTGTTCAATCGTATCCCAGGCATCTATATAAATTGTATAAAGACCCTGCGGAAGCCGCTGAATCGTGGCAGGATTAAAAGAATTGCCTGCCATGTTACGAAGTTCCACCTGGCGTATTACCGGCGGAACAGTATCTTCTACACCGGAAATGGTACCGGTTATTAAAACCGCAGGATTAACCCAGCGCCGTTCCCTGCGATCAAAAAAAGCAAAATACAGTCCATCCCGTTCAGACCAGCCTGATTTTCCCGTGGAAGCCAATACAGTGCTTGTATCCACAATGGTAGGAACCAGTGCATCCCGTCTTTGATCAAAACGGCTGTAAATACCCACAATATTGTCTCCGTGATCGAGAGCCATCCAGGAACCCAGCGGAGAAGGAAATTGTGCGGCAGGATTTTCCGGGTCGTAAACAAAAATCAAATCTCCTACATCGGCAGGAAAAACCGATCCCGAAGATACAATAAAATTCCCCAAGAGCGGTACTCCCCCGTCATTCATCCCAAAATTTGCGGCAAGGTATCCTTCACGGACAGGCCAGCCAATACCAAATACAAAAAAAGATGCGGAAAGAAGAAGTACAAGAGCGATATTTTTTTTCATCATCTTTTGTCCAGAGTAAAGGACGCTAAAGTCTGTCCTCCGCCGATTAAAAGTTCTTTTCCCCGGCGGGTTAAAAAAGAAACTTCGCTTTTAAAAGGAACATTTATTAATTCCTTGCCGGGAAGCTTCAGGGCAACAAAACGTTTTTCTCCTCTCGATGTACCGGAACTGATATAAAAGAAAAGCCCGTCTGCTCCTTCTTCGTCCAACGTTTCAAGCCGAACCGGAAACCCTTCCATCTGGCCGGGAAGCGGCAGCGTTACGGTAGAGCGGGATTTGACATTATATATCCCAAGACCCGCTTCCTGCTCAAAAACAACACGGGTATCGTTTTCGATAAAAGCCATGTGCACTTCCCTGCGAAATCCCTCGCCCGGAAGGAATTCATGATGAGTTACACGGTAATCGTTATTGCCGTACAATTCCAGAAAGAGAAAACGCTGTTTATCTATGCCGGATACAATTGCAAGTTTGGAACCGTCGGAAGAAATACGGCATCCAAAAATAACCGGAATTCTGGAACCTCCCGGTGCAAAAGAAGGAAAGAGCCGTTCCCCCTGTCTATCCAAAAGATCGATCATTCCGTCCAGAGAACCCGTAATTATATAGCCGCCTGCTGCATCGATACAGGTTAAAGGTGCTTCAAAGTCATACCGCCAAAGAGTTATTCCTTCTTTGTCGATTTCTTCCAGGCTGGTCTGATCCTTACTGATAAGGAGAATACGCCCATCCAAAAAAACAGGATAAGCCTGCGGGTTTTCCAGGATTATCTCAGCACCAGACAGAGGATCATTGATTATCAACACACGGGGAGAAGGATCAAATTCTGTCCAGAATTCAGGAGACAAAGATACGGTTTGTTCCTGTTCCTTGTTAAGAAAAAGAGTTCCATTATTGCTAACATAGCCAAAACGTTTACCCAGCTTAAAAGGAATTAATGTTTTATTTGCAGAAAGTTCTTCAGTATCCTGATCGGTGCCGAGAGATACCAGCCAGTTATTGGTAAGTATTGTTTCGGGAGGTACAGGCTGAGCCGCCAGGAGTGTATAGGCAATAAAGGCAAAAATTGCCAAAATACTTAAATAAACTTTCTTTTTATTCGCCACAAAAATACTATACAAGGAGAAATTATGAAAATCAATATGGATGATCTATATCAGAAAGCCCGGCAAGCCGCCGATGCGGCTTATGCCCCCTACTCCCATTTTCGGGTAGGCGCCGCCCTTCTGGCCGAAGACGGTACGGTATTTACCGGGTGTAATGTGGAAAACCGCTCCTATGGCCTGACAATCTGCGCCGAACGGGGCGCCGTAATGAAGGCGGTAAGCAGCGGATGCCGTTCCTTTGTTGCACTGGCCATTGCAACACCCGACTCCAATTATCCGGTCGGGCCCTGCGGAGCCTGCCGGCAGGTTTTAAGTGAATTTATGGAAAGCACAGCCCCCGTCCGCTTTGCCGGTTCCGGCTCCGAAGTGGTAAATACGACTGTTGGGGAATTGTATCCTTACGATTCGCTGCATGAGTTGGCCACCAATATGTAAGCCCAATTTAACGAACTGAACGCATCAATCTTCTCACGTCACAAGTGAATGGTAACCTAAGAAACACACTTTTGACAGAGTCATGCATTGCAGCAGCTGCCAAAATCCCGTAGTGTTGGTAAACACCAATCACCCCATATTTAGCGTATTCCCAAAAAGGTAAATTTTCCTTCCCGATACATAACCTCTACATAGTGCGGCCAAATGGCCGTACAGTATAATCGAATATGAAACGGAGTTTCATACAGCAACAACCGCCTTGCTGCCTTTTTATAGGCAGAGGTTTTCAAAGCCAGAAAAGCGGTTTTACAAAACACTAAAAAGCGATATATTATAAGGGGGAATTATCTATGGCAGAAGTACAAACACAACAGGATTATCCCAGAGGGCTTAATTTTGAGCAAGTCTGGGCAGCTTTAATGGAAAATCGGGAATTGCAAAAGGAAACCGATCGCCTGCAAAAGGAAAATGCTCTTCGACAAAAGGAAACCGATCGCCAGATGAAGGAAACCGATCGCCAGATAAAGGAAATAAATAAAAGGTTTGGGGATTTTTCCAACCGTTTTGGCGAAATTGCAGAATATATGGTTGCTCCTGGCTTGCAGGATAAATTCAGAAAAATGGGGCTTACTTTTCAGGAAGCAAGTAACCATGCCAAATATCGAGACGACGACAATAATATTTTCTTTGAAGTTGATATTATGCTTGAAAACGGCGATAAAGCTATGCTGGTTGAAGTAAAAACCAAGCCTTCTACCGAAGATGTGCAGGATCATATTCAACGCCTTGAAAAAATGCGTACATATGCCGATTTACGCGGCGACAAACGTTCATTTTTAGGTGCTGTTGCCGGTGTGGCAATGACAAAAAATGTAAGAGACTATGTATTAAAACAAGGCTTTTACGTTATTGAGCCCTCGGGAGAAACTTTTAATATTACTCCGCCGAACGGTCAACCAAAAGAATGGTAAATTCGCGTCCTGGTTCGAGTCCAGGGCGCTTGCCTCACCCTTTGCCAGGTATATTACAGATAATGTATATGTCAGATGCTCAGTGATATATTAGGATTTTTTCCGGAATTCTTTGACATTTTCTGACATATCTTGTATTTTAATAGTAATGATTGAAAAAGAAATTTTAACACTTGACGAAGTGGCAAAGTACCTGCGGGTTTCTGAACGGACCGTATATGATTGGGCTCAAAAAGGGGAGATTCCTTCGGGAAAAATCGGTACAGTTTGGCGTTTTAAAAAATCGGACATTGAACAATGGGTAAACAGCAGGCTTTCAGGATCCCAGAAACAGGGATTTGTAACAGTGCAGGTGGAATCAATAGTTTCGCCTGACCGCATATTGTTCCTGAACCATGCATTAAAACAAGATGCCCTGACAGCATTGGCCAAAAATCTTTCTACTGCCCCTCAGGTTAAAAACCGGCAGGAATTAACGGAAAAAATCATCCAAAGGGAAGAATTGATGAGTACAGCCATAGGCCGGGGCATTGCGATTCCTCATGTACGATTAAGTTCAATTACCGATCTTGTTGTATCTGTTGGAATCAGCAAAACAGCTATCTATGACTTTCAGACCCTGGATGACGAACCGGTACGGCTTCTTTTTATGATCGCCGCTGCTTATAATCAGCATGCTTATTATCTGCAAACCCTGTCGTTTTTCAGCGCACGGCTTAAAAATAAAGAACTGCGTACTTCCCTGCTTGCAACCCAGTCTGAAAAAGAAGCGTATGATTTATTGATTAAAGTTTAATATCCATAGCGCTGTTACATCACTCAAAAGTTATTCCCAGCCACTTGGATTCTTCACTGACAGTTTCTCCAATAAGGCCAAGGGCAACCTGTGAAGTGGTTTCCGCCACAAGCCAGCGTATTGCTTTGCCGCTGTTATTCTTCATGGGGAAGCGGGCGCCCGCCCCCTCAAGATCAGCCAGACCCATGGCATGACTGTATTCCCTGGATACCATTATCCCCGACGGAACATGAGCCTGGGCAATGATGATTGCCCAGAGCATGGCCCGTGAATCACAGTCACCGCGTCCTTCCCTGGCGGCAGTTACCAGATTAACAAAATCACTGCCAAGAAGATCCCGCTCATATTCAAAACCCTGAACCCACTCCAATGCTTTGGAAGCAACATAATACCCCTCTGCATTTCTTGTTCCCAGCCTTTGTGTTTCTTCAAGTTTTTCTCCATCGCCGCTGGGTCCCAGAACTTCATTGTTCCAGCTCCGTTCCAAAAGAAAAGCTGCGTCTTCCAATCGATCAAAAGAATCCTTAAATATAGCACGGTAGAAACGTTTCCATGCTTCCTGCCATAGTTTGGAATTCAGGTAAAACTTCATTACTTCGAATTCACGGTCTACAACTGATTGAGCCGCCACATCATCGTTTTCCCGAAAATGCGCAACGAGGTTACTGTTGGCAAGTTTCGCCGTAAACCATTTACCTCGGGGGTGCAGGAATGTGGTCATTGCTCCGGGCAGATGACGATCCCCTTCTCCGCCTTCTATGGAATCCAACACAGAAAGATGAAAGCATTGTAATTCCGGTTTCGGCGGCCCATAAGCCAATGCCACCATGTATGCCTTTGTATTCGGCCCGCCTTTTGTTGAAGCGGCAACCTGCATCTCCAGTTCCAGACACAAAGCCCAGCCGGTCATGGCATCTCTTCCCTGGCCAATTTCAAGTTCCATAACCGCCGTTTCTTTGTTGTTATAGTTAAATATATGTGTCTTGCCGCGGTTGGAAAGCCTTTTTTCCATTTCTTCCGCCAGAGCGGCAACGGAAGCCTTGTCCGGATAAACCATGATATCCAGACTGGTTCCAAAAGAAGACTTAAAGGAAAAAGAATTCTTTCTGTCACCGCCGGACAATTCATACCCCTCGGGAAGATCCAAACGGAATTCCCAGGTAGGAGAAAAAAGCGGTTCGGCCTGAATCAGCAGGATCGGGGTAAAAATTAAAATTGAACAGAAAAACAGCAGTTTTTTCATAAGCCTATTGTACTGTATAATAATCATCTCTAAAACCCCGTTAGCAGATAATGGTTACCAAGTAAGAAAAGGTTTTTATGAAGGGAATAACGATTTTATTTGAAGATGAAAATCTCCTGGTGCTTAACAAACCCGCAGGGCTTGCTGTTCAGGGCGGTAAAGGCGTTGGTACATCCCTGGATTCATTGCTGGCCATGAACCGCAAAGAACGTCCTCTTCTGGTGCATCGTCTGGACAAGGATACGTCCGGTGTTATTGTTACGGCAAAAAACAGGGAAAGCGCCTCAGTCTGTTCTGCTTTTTTTTCAGGTCTCCGGCCGGGGATTAAAAAAACTTATCTTGCTTTTTGCGCAGGAATACTGGACGAAAGAGGAATCATTAACGATCAATTAATAATCAAAGGAAAAGTATTAACAGCCCAAACTTCTTATAATTGCAGGGGAACTATGGATTTGACGAACTATGTAAAATCACAAGATTCCAGTATCTCATTGGCTGAACTTTTGCCTATAACCGGCCGTATGCATCAAATCCGGCGGCACCTCGCTCAATCGGGTCATCCCATTCTCTTTGACGATAAATACGGCGACTTTGCCCTTAATAAAAAATTAAAAAAAACACTTGGCATAAAACGGCTGCTCCTTCATGCGCTTTCAATATACCTGCCTCCTTCCCTGGTTCAAGGCGGCATGACAATCAGCGCCCCCCTGCCGGATTATTTTTTGGAAATGATTCAAAAAGCAGGAATGAAAATTCCCGGCAATTCAACCTGAATTTCATCCGGAAGTATTCCGGCAGGATGCGTATTACAGCTCTTGCATTCCGAAAAATTCTGGTTTAAACTAAAATGACAATGTTTAATGATTGTATTATCATTGCAGGCGGTTCCGGCACCCGGCTTTGGCCTGCTTCGAGCAGCAGATCCCCAAAACAGTTTCTTCCCATTCCTTCTCCCGATGCGGAGGGGAGTTTTTTTAATGCAGCAATAGAACGGGCTCTGGCACTGATAAGCCACGATAAACACGGCAGAATAATTATAATTGCAGGCCGTTTCCATGTAACACAGATTGTAAAAGCCTGTGATAAATATTCCGCCGCAGAAAAAGAACGCATGGTACTGATACCCGAACCGGAAGCTAAAAACACCGCTCCTGCAATTGCCTGTGCGCTGCATTATATCGACTGGATGAGCGGAATGGAACGGAAGGTTATTGTACTGACCAGCGATCATATAATCAGTCCTCTCGATCGTTTTATAATTGATACTACAGCCGCCGAAGCATTTGCCCAGGCAGACAAGCTGACAATATTCGGCATTAAACCCCGGGGACCGGAAACAGGATACGGCTATATAGAAGCCGGTCAGCTTATTTCCGGATCAGCGGAACAGCCGAATGCATATAAAGTTACGAGTTTTCGGGAAAAGCCGGACCGGCAAAAAGCAGAAGCGTTTATACAGGCAGGAAACTTTTACTGGAATTCCGGAATGTTTGCTTTTTCATCCAAATTTATGCTGAAAGAATTCCGCCGCAACGCACCGGAATTAATGCTGCCTTTTGATAAACTCCGGGCTCCTGACGAACGATCCTTCAGAAAAGAAAAGGGACTAAGAATCCTTTGGGAATGGCTGGATCTTAAAAAAGCTTACAACGAAGTTGAACCCATTTCCTTTGACTATGCCATTGCAGAAAAATGTTCGGCAGCAGTTATGATCGAAGCCGGTTTTGATTGGCTTGACGTAGGAGGCTGGGATGAATATGCAGCCCTTATCGACAAAAACAAACTGAACAAATCCGAAGTTTACCAAACCGGTTCGAAAGACTGCTTTGTGGATTCTGATATACCTGTAGCATTAATAGGAGTAGAGGATTTAATCATTGCGGTACGATCCGGAAAAAACGGAGGACCCGGCAGTGTGCTTGTTGCCAGAAAAGGCGAAACCCAGCACATGCGGGAAATTGTTGATCAAATTAAAGAAAAAGACCGGAATGAATTACTGTAGAGGTCACCCCCTTTTTTCGCTCTATAATAAAATAGTCTTTAAAAATAAATTTTATTTACTGTAAATGAATTCTTTGGAGAAAAGGGGATTCGGCTTCCGGTCGCAAACTTCCTGTTAAGAATTTATTGGAGATAAGGGGATTCGAACCCCTGGCCTATTGATTGCGAACCAATCGCTCTACCAACTGAGCTATATCCCCGCTTTTATTAGACTATCAAAAACAAAAAAATTATTCAAGGTGTATCTAAGGTTCCATATTTTTCCTATTGCCAAAAGCTCCAAAATTGGCAATACTGACAATGGAGGCCTCAATGAACAAAAAAAGTGTAGAAAATTTATACCGTATGATCCTTAATGGAGTATTTCTTGCATCATTGCCGGATTCCGAAAAACACAAGTTGTGGGAAGAAGCCAGAAGAAACAACCCTGATCATCCTATGCTGTCCTATTTTGATTATTTCCTGGAAGGACCTCCGGGAACGCGGGGTATTTTCGAAAACCTGCATCTGGAATTTTAATAAGCCCACAGCTGTAACTATGCAAATAGTAGTACTGGACGGTTATGCATTAAATCCCGGGGATATAAGCTGGAAAGAGTTTGAAGCACAGGGGGATTTAATTGTCTACGAAAGAAGTTCCAAAGAAGAAACGCCGAAGAGAATTGGAAACGCAGAAATTATCCTGACCAATAAGACTATTATATCTTCAGAAATCCTTAATAGTGCTACTGCCCTGAAATACATTGGTGTTCTTGCTACAGGTTATAACATTGTAGATATTGCCGCGGCAAAAGAACGGGGTGTTATCGTAACCAATGTACCAGGTTATTCTACAGCTTCTGTTGCTCAAACAGTATTTGCCTTATTGCTGGAAATATGTCTCCATACCGGCGATCACAACAACGCTGTTCATGCAGGCCGTTGGATAAGCAGCAAGGATTTTAGCTTCAGAGATTATCCCCTGTTGGATTTGGCAGGAAAAACAATGGGAATTATCGGCCTTGGAACTATCGGCAAAGCGGTTGCCCGGATTGCAAAAGCTTTTGGCATGGAAACAATTGCCTATAGCCGCAGTCAAAACGAAGAAGGAAAATCCTGTGCCGATTATGTAAGCCTGGATGAACTCCTTGCACGTTCCGATGTAATTACCATTAACTGTGCCGCCAACCCCGATACAATTGGAATGATCAATAAAAACACAATTGCCAAAATGAAAGACGGTACAATACTTATCAATACCGCGCGGGGAACCATAGTTGTAGAAGAAGATTTGGCAGCCGCTCTTAATGCAGGCAAAATTTACGCCGCCGGACTGGATGTAATTTCCGAAGAACCCATGAAAGCTGGTAACCCGCTTCTAACGGCGAAAAACTGCGTTATTACACCGCATTTTGGCTGGGCTACCCAGGACAGCCGCAAGCGCTGCATGGATATTGCTGCTGCCAATCTGAGAGAGTTTATTAAAGGTTCACCGGTTAATGTAGTTGAAATCTAAGGTAGCTGTTCCAAAAACTGAAGTTTTGGAACAGCCTCAGTTTTATAAGACACTAAAAAGACAGGCAATTACGAATCAGAGGTTCCAATGCCATATAAATCCAGGGAATAAAAATTGCCGGTATCAGATTGGCTACTTTGATTGGTTTGCCTTCGGACAGACAGACAAAGTTAATACCGATTGCCGCAACTAACAGATTCCCCACAGCAGACATTTCGGTAATAATATCCGGCGTAAGAGAATCCTTTACTACCATGGAAAGTAGAGCAATGCCGCCCTGGTATATCAGAACCGGTATGGCAGAAAAAAGCACTCCAATGCCCATTGATGCGCTAAAAACAATGGAAATGGTTCCGTCAAGAATAGACTTGGTATAAAGCATTTCATGGTTCCCGGAAAGACCCGATTCCATTGAACCAACAATCGCCATGGACCCGGAACAGAACAATATGCTTGCCGTTACAAAACCTTTGGCAAAAGATTTTTTTGCACTCTTCTGCCCGGTTTCACCGTCAGTACTTAACACATTTGTTTCTGTTACCTTATTCCGGTAAAGCTTGCGTTCCGCCCATAGCCCAAGCCGGTTCATCCACTTGTCTATATCAACAAGCTCGCCAATACAAGCGCCGGCCACCAGACTCATGATAAGAAGCAAAGGCCTTTGATTTACCATAGATCCGCGAATCCCAATATAAATGGTTGCCAGACCCAGACATTTTTTTATTAGATCTTCAAACCGTTCCGGAATTCCCTTAATTATAAAACATCCCAAAAGAGAACAAATTACTATAGTTATTGCATTAACAACAGGTCCCAGCATTTTTCCCGCTTGAAGCGTTCCTCCCTGGAGGGTACTATGACTTAAAATGGCAACTTTAGCAAGGGGATGAATGAATACCAAAATGGCAAATAAAAATTATTTTCCCGGTATTGGAAAAACTGTAATCGTTGTATTACTTCATCCCGGTCTCTTTTTCAGGGGAATTCGCTGCATATGTACCATTTTGAACAAGTTTTTTTTGTTTCAATTCCGTTCCGCTCTTTTTCCGCGTATACCGGTATCGCGTGTTGATCACATTCTTGATGAACATATTCCTTTTAATCCCCGCTTTGTCGGAATCTACCTGGACTTTACTGCTTTTTGGATTCGTATTGCCGGCTTTTTCAGTATCGGTTACGGAAAAACGGGAAGAAAACTGGCGGCAAATTTTATTACTTCTGTTACAAACCTCTATATCTTTGCATTTCAGATTTACAGAAAAAATCTTTCCACAACTGCAAGGCCTCTTTACAAAAAAGGCTTCCATTTTAAACTGATTCATTTGGTTGATCCGCACCTGATGTGTGTCCCCTCGCTTCATGTAATGTTAATGGTTCATAGCTATACCGTATTTCGTAATTGCATACAAAAGCTCGGAGAAGAAGAAACCCTGCATATGCTTGCAGAAAAAGTATTTAAAGGCGCAATGGCGATCATAGAAGCGGTTTTGTATGTTAAACAGCACAGTGTTAACTGTATTGCTGCAGCGCTTTATGCCATGTGCCGTTTCGATCCTGAATTGTTCAGCAGCGCCGATGCCGAACATATTGTTTACAGCCTCTTTGATACAGGGGGATCCGGGGATATTCCGCCGGAATATGTTCGGTATTATTGCGAGCCGTTTGTTGATCCGCAAGATATTATAAAAATACGGGAACAAATATTAACCCTTTACCGGCATTTTACGGAAACAAACAGCGCCGACTGGACCATACCAATCCTTGAATACCTAAAAACGATGCCGCTGAACAATTAGTAAAAAAGTGATTGCAAATACGCTTAATCAGGGTTATTTTATTGTATAGGGGTATAAGCATGGATAATATCGATAATAAAAGTTCGGTTTCCAGGGTTGTTGAACTTGGCGGAAGAGAAGCAACAGTACTCGAAAACTCCGGCTTGCGGATAATGGTTGATGACATGGGAGGTATGATCCCCGAATGTTCAGGCCATCATTCCGGTGAATGGATAAATGCCCATTGGATGCCCTGGTTCCGGTCAAACAGCGGACAGCCCTATAAAGATACGGAGCACGGTTCTTTTTGGAAGGCTAATCTTTTATACCACATTGCCGGGAGCTTTCCGTGTATTCCCAATTTTGGTCCCGGCCATATTGTTGATGGAGTATCGATGCCGCCCCATGGCTGGACAGCCAATCAGAAATGGCGCTATGTAACCAACGATCTGGATGAACAATCCGGCGCCGTCTGGTTTCTTTCGGTAATGGAAAGCCCCACAAAGGAAAACCCGCTTTCATTCAGCAAGCTTGATGTACTACTCCCCCACCAATGCGTTCACTATACCAGTATTCGGGTACGAAACCGCGGCTTTCAGGATTTGGACATTTGTGCTGCATGGCACAATGACCTGGGCGCCCCTTTCCTCAGTCAGGGCTGCCGGATATCCGCCTCCGCCGAACAATGGATAACTCCGCCGCCCGGCGGTGAATTCGACACTACTACCCGCCTGGCATTAGGCGCTGAATTTTCCAGTCTGGAAAAAGCTCCGTTGCTAAAGGGCGGAAAAGCCGATCTTTCCATAGTTCCGGCCCCCATTGGTTATACCGATTTTGCCACAGGCGCCGTTCCAAAGCGTAAGCCTCTTACATGGCTTGCTGCAATCAATCCGTATATTAAAATGGCCTACATAACCTTTAATACCGGCCCTGCCGCCGCCGGAGAAGATGATATTATTCTTAATTTCAATAATCTTTGGATGCAGTATGGCGGACGGCCTTTTACCCCCTGGGCGCCCTACGAAGGCGGACCGGATTTAACGTATTGCCTTGGAATGGAAAACTCCGTTTCTGCTTATGCATACGGCCTGGAATTTGCACGGGAAACACAACAATTATTGGGAAACCAAACAACGGTAAAGATACCTTCTCTGGGACAAAAAACCCTCAGAAGCGGCGTCCTTTTTGCTCCTTATGAAGGCACTGGTCTAGATGAAGGGATTAGTTCCATAAAGGCAGAAGCGGAAACGCTTGTATGTATTGGAAAAGAAAGTGTTTCTTTCAGCGCAGATCCGTATTTTTATGTTTTACGGGCACTGGAAAGCCACCATGTATAACCCATAAAACATAACACTCGTAGTTTTACCGGACGAATCAGCATTACCTTGCCGGTTTTGCTGCCGCTGTATTAATTGCATTAATAATGCAGTTGATGTAAAGATTTATAGCCGTAGTATTGCCTCCAATATGGACTTTATCCGAGCCAAGAAGCTGGGGCTGCTTGTCAATCTGCAAAGCCCAATCTGCAACTGTAACAAAAGGATAAATGTTCGGTAAAGTCCGTAAATATTGCATAATTTTATATGTCATCCAGCTTTCATTCATTGCAGCGTTGTATGGTGTAACAAATATCAATCTATGCCCGCTTTGGAGATCGTCAATTATTTTATTAATATAATCCAGTGAATTTATATTTTGATTGGTGCCCAGCGACACCACCACATATTCACGCAGGCTATGATTCTTCTGTAACGCCATTATAAGGCTGTAACCTTGCCACATCTGGCGTGATCCTTCCGCATCTACATAACAATCAGGTATGGATTCGGTCAGCTTTTTACGGGCGCCAAGAGAAACCGAATCTCCGACTACAGTTACGCCGTTTAAAATCCCGTCTGAATTAAATGTTACCTGCAAACTGGAAAGTTTATAAAGATCCGGGTCTGATAAATTTCCGGTAAACGTCCTGTTTTGCAAATTGTCCATAACAGGAATAACTTCCGGCTGGGCCAAAGGTTTGCCGTTGATGGTTTTTGTTAAACTCTGGATCTGTCCAATTTCGTCTGCATCCTGATAGAGATACCCGGTAAGGAGCTGCTCTTCCAGTGAACTTATTTCCGGTACACGTGCAAAAACAATACCGTCTAAAGAAACAACTGTTATTGCAAGCAATAAAAAAGCTGCATACAGCGAACGGCGCAATACGGCGGAATTGAGTTTTGATAACGGAAGGCGCCTGCGAAATAACGGTTCCAGACAAAAGAATACAAAGACCGAAAAAACAACAGCAACAGCCGTTGCAATAACAGCCGCAAAATTGTTGTTCCAGAATGTATAATTATTGTTAAGCGGAGTATAGAAAAGAACGATATACAAAGGCCAGTGAAACAGGTAAATGTTATACGACAAAGCCGCAGTCATGGTCATTGCACGAGGTTCGTTTATATCAGGCGTCAATTTATGCAAAAATCTTGCTGCAAAGATAAATAAAATTGCCAGAAATGATGCGATTGCAAAACCGTACCGGTAGCTTGCCTCTCCGGAAAAATTCAATATACGTGCCAATGCAATAAAGGAACCTGTCAGTAATACCAACCCCAAAATTGTAATAACACTTTGAAGCTTTAATAAAAATGGGGATTCAGTTTTCCTGCCACTGATTGTTCCTGTAAAAATACTTCCTGCACAAGCTCCCAGCAGGAACGGAAAAGCGCGGGCCCCGGTATCGAAATAAGCCGGTGACGGATCAATTATGTTGGCGCTGTAAATTGCCTGCATCCGCAGATAAGAAAATACCGCCCCCGTTACGGAAGCTGCAATAAGTATTAGTCTTAATAGAACAAGACTTGTACCGGCAGAGGCTTGAAATAATTTCCTGAGCAGCAAAGTAATACATGCGCAGAACAATGCCCATAAAAGATAAAGATGCACTTCTACCGCAAGAAACCATGTATGAAGGAACAGGTGAGGCAGCATCCGGGACTCATAAGAACCGCCGTTAAGAACTTCAAAATAATTGGTAACAAAACCCAAAGCTGCGGTTATTTGCCGTCCTATATTAACGATAAAGTCGGAGGAAAGCA
>WRIB01000045.1 GCA_009782955.1 Treponema sp.
TGGAACGAGCGGAACCTGCTGCGGCGGAGCGTGAACAAGAACTACCAGGCGGAGTACCGGTACGGGTCTGACGGGCAGCGGGCGCTGAAGTATTCGGTGGCGGGGACGAGCAGGACGGAGACGAGATACTATAACAAGATGTACCAGGTATCGCTGGTGCAGGGGTACACGACGGAGAGCAAGCACATATACGTAGGGGAGGTGCGAATAGTAACGAAGCAGCGAGACGAAGGGAACGAGCAGACACAGCAGGAAGTGAGGCAGCAGTATTATTACCACGGGGATCACCTGGGGAGTGCGCAGCTGGTGACGGACTGGAGCGGAAGTATCTACGAGCATTTGGAGTACACGCCGTACGGGGAGCTGTGGGTGGATCATGCTACCAGTGAGGTAGGGATGAACCCGACGGTATTCCGGTTTACGGGAAAGGAGTTGGACGTAGAGACAGGGTTTTACTACTACGGAGCCCGGTATTTGGACCCCAAGACGAGCAGGTGGATTTCAGCAGACCCGGCTATGGGGGAGTATGTGCCTATAGCGCCGATAAATGACGAGGCGAAGAAGCACAACCAGAATCTGCCGGGGATGGGGGGTATCTTCAACCTGGTCAACATGCATGTGTACCACTATGCGGGGAATAATCCGGTTAAGCTCATAGACCCCGATGGGAGAACTGAAAATATAACAAAAGATCAGATGGATTATTTAAAGGCTTCTGTTAAAGAAGGAAAAAGGCTTTCTGGAATAGAAAAAGGTGCTTTAGCCGCAAACCTCAGAAGTAAAATAAGGGATATGAATCTTGAAGGATTGTTTGGTATGGACGAAGAATTTATGAATGGTGATTTAAGAGACTTTTTAAATACAAATAATGATGGAACAAAAAACTATAATGAAGATGAAATAGTAGCTGGAATTAATTTTGGAGAATCGAAGTGGGCTATAAATGAAAGTAATTTATTTCATAGGGATCCAAATTATGGAAGCATTACAAAATATGAACATGAAGATGGAAGGGAAGTAATATTTGGCACGAATCTAACCAATGGAAAAAGGGAGCAAATAAATAGTGATGTATATCAAGGAACATATAATTATGCGCCTGGAAACCTAAGAAATTTAGGCAAACATTTTTCTTTTGATGTTATGCCATGGTTCAAGAGCAAGGCTGGACACCAATATGTATTAGACAACCTTCCGAAAACACAAAGTAACTTTATGACTAGCGGATTTAGAAGTGGGCATTGACTTTCATTATGAATAAGGAAGTATGGTTTATTTTAATGGTTGTTTTATCTTTTACAGGATGTTTAGCTTCAGATTCAGAATTATTTGTGGATTATTCTGTATATACACCAGTTAACTATAATGATTTTTGGTCAATTACTGACCATGATATATATATTAATTTTATAAGATATAGTGGGCATAAGGATACAAAAATTGAAACAGTGGTTCGCAGTAATCAACGGCATAAAATATTTAAAATAAAAGAATTAAGTTTTGAATTTGATGATGGGGTAAAGGGTTATTTTCTGAGAAATGCCGAAAGTAAAATTCCTCAAATGAATTACTATGAGTTAGAAGGTGATGGAGTTGGTTATTACTATAGTTCTGCTAAGGGAAATGAGCCATATTTTATTGGAAAATTTAACGGTGAAGAATTATTTAAAGATAGTATACACGTAGGAGAAAAAAAAGAAATAAAAGTAATGCTCATATATTCTTTTGATAATGAACCTTTAAAAAGAGAAAATTATACTACATTTACAGTAAACTGTCTTGAACGAAACACGGAAGATCATTGGATTTTTCGTCGTTTATTTCCATGTGCTTATTGGTGATCATTGTCCAGGTAGCGCAAAAGTATCAGCTACCGAATTCGTCTTGCTGAAACTGAGGCGATGATTTTATTTGGAAGGAGTAGAAATAAACAATAATGAGTATTAATAAAATTGTCATACTTGTAGTGAGTTTTTTAATAATGGCGAAAGGAGTTGAATTTATATTAATATCAAAAAAAATTGTAAAAACAGAAAAAAAAGTAAACATGGAAAAATTTTTTATTATAGGTACTATTGAATTTATCATTGGATTTTTAATTTTTATTTTTTTCTTGTTGATTTTGTAATTAAGATAAACAAAGTTATTAGCTTGCGACACAAAAACTCATGAATGGAGGATATTAGGAAGAAACCTTTTGAATTGGTCAAGTTGGACTATATGCAGCGTTGTTTTGTCTTGCATAAGCGAATGACGATCTGAGGGGGTAGTGGAGAATCCTTTACGGCTGTTAGCAGCAGACGTAAAGATTCGGAACGAGGGGGAGCAGCGTTCATAATTACAGCACTGTTGTGTTTGTACCCATGAAGCGGCGCTACGGGGGCGTGCATGAACCAGATGCGCTTCATGGGCGTTACCATAACGGCGCTCTCCCTACGACCCGGCACGACGGTGGCTAATATTTTAAACGGGTGAATGAATATAGAGTCATGTGTATTACCTGTTTTCGGATGCTTTTTTCTTTTCTTACTTTTTATTAATAGCTTTGCCCAATATTTTTATCAAATTACAAAGGTATGTATCATTTGCAAAGTTACCAAATATTTTTTCTGCATTGGATTGCAATAAAGAGCCCTGCAAAATATCGAAACACCTTTTGACAAAAATTCACCACTTCGTATTTGCCCTGCCCATGAATATATATCTTCTAAAATGCTTTTATGAATATTACAATACAAAGCAAAATCAAATATTTTGGGAACAGGCAGTTGAAATAATTTAGCCAGTTTAAATGTAGTAATATCCCGTTCTGCAATAGACAATTCTTTATCATTTTTGATATTCAGCTTATTTACGAGTATATCAGTATTAGGGTAACAATAATTTTCTAAACCGTTATAACTATAGGCATTCATTAATTAGCAGATTCTTTTTTGTACTTTGTTATTATTTTGGCAATAAGTTCGTCAATATCTAATTCACCTTCCAGGCATTTCCGTAATTGATTTTTATTTTCGGCAGTAAGAGGCATATCTTCCATTGCCATTGTAAAATTAACATTATCGATTATATAATCAATATCAGCAGCCGCAATATTTTCAGACATACTAAAAAACCCCTGTTTTTTTATATACATTCAGTTTGCTATTAATCTTTGCCTTTCTATTTCTGCACTTTCATGTAATTCTTCCAGCAAGTCCATTACAGCATCAACTACGGCCTGTTTTTTATCTTCAATTCCGTCCGCTTCCGCTTTGACCCGAACTTTATCTCTGAAGGCAGAACAACTCATAACCGGGCCGACTGTCAGGCGAACCAAATCATTGCTTACATAATCGTCCATCATATCTCCCGGACGAACATGGAGTACTTCTCCATTAATGGCTACAGGGCACATATAATCAAATACCCGTATGTAGGAATCAATTTCCCTGACGCCGCGCTTGGTGGAAGGATCGCCGGGGCGGTAGCGTGTACCTGAAGGAAAAACCAGCACCATGCCGCCTTTTTCTTTGGTTCGAATAAGAGCCCGTGTTGCAGCGCGATTAATCGCCGCACTGCGAAGCAATTCATCTTTACATTTTTCGGGATCCAGTCCCTGAAGCGAACGGCTGGGATAAATTACTATTCTGGTATAGGCGCTTGCAAAGGCAGCAACTACAGGACTGTCCTCGGTCAGCTTCATGCCGGCAATGGCAACCAGGGCATCAGCTATCGGGATGCCGCCATCTTCCTTTCGCAGCAGGCAGTCAAAAAGCGAAAGATCCAAATTGCTGTAATGTTCCAACAGAAGAATACAGGGATGACCTTCGCCAAGAAGGCGGTATAATTCACGAATGTTTTCCATACCGGAAATCCCCGAACCGGGAAGAACAAGGGATTCTACCATCTTATCCAACAAAGGACGAATTTCGGTATTTCCCCGCTGAAATACATTATCTTCTTCAATTTTTTTTACGGCTTTTGATTTAGCGACCGCTTCTTTAATAAGATCCTGAAACGCAGTAGTAAGGGTTTCCATATCTATCAATTATAATTATTCTTCCATGCCCTTACAAGTGGTGTTTTCGGTAACATTTCCATTTAAGGCAGCCAATTAAATAACTGAATACATTCGGTTGACAGATTACTTTGCCCAATAGATAATTATTATAACAATTGTGGAAGATGTTATTATTGTCGGAGGCGGCGTTTGCGGTTGTTCGCTGCTCTATGAATTAAGCCGGTATAAAATCTCTGCTCTTCTTTTGGAAAAAGAAAATGACATCTCCTGCGGGACAACAAAGTCCAACAGCGGCATTGTACACGCAGGTTATGATCCCAGGCCGGGAACTGCAATGGCCCGGTTTAATGTGGAAGGCAATGCGTTAATCGAAAAACTAAGCGCGGATTTGGATATTCCCTATAAAAAGATTGGTTCTCTGGTTGTTGCTTTTGACGAAGCCGAACAAAAAACAATCAAGAAAATATTGGAAAGAGGTCTTAAAAACGGAGTTCCGGGACTAAAGATTTTTTCCGGCGAGGAACTCTTTAATATCGAACCGAATTTAAGCCGCAAGGCAATAAGCGCACTTTACGCACCAAGCGCTGGAATAGTTTCACCCTGGGAGCTTGCAATCGCACAGGCTGAATGCGCCGTACAGGGCGGAACAAGGGTAATACTGGATTGCGAGGTAAAATCAATAAAAAAAGAAAACAATACTTTTACTATAAAAACAAATAAGGGTGATTTTTTCTCCCGTTATACAGTTAACGCCGCCGGTGTTGACTCAGATACAGTAAGCCAAATGGCTGAATCAAAACATTTTTCCATCATCCCCGAAAATGGTGAATATTATATACTTGATAAAACCGAGTTTAATCTTGTAAAAACTGTTGTTTTTCCCTGTCCTTCAAAACTGGGCAAAGGTGTTCTGGTCTCTCCGACGGCGCATGGCAATATTATTGCCGGCCCTGACAAAAAAGATATCGCCAGAGATGATTTTTCAACAACTGCCGCCGGTCTTGAATATGTACGTAAAAATGCATTTCGTATCGTACCGTCAATCAATTTCAGAACTTCGATCCGTAATTTTTCCGGAATACGTGCAAATTCCGATTATAAAGATTTTATTGTAGGTGAATCAAAACACACGCCGGGTTTTTTTAACATGGCAGGTATCAAATCGCCGGGATTAACGTCCGCCCCTGCAATGGCAAAAGAAATTGCAAGATTACTGCACGGCAAAGGTTTGAGCAATGAACCAAATCCTCTCTTCGCGGCAAAACGTCATGTTATCCGTTTTAAGGAATTAAACGAGTCAGAAAAAAACAAAGTAATCCGAGAAAATCCGCTTTACGGCGCCATAGTTTGCCGCTGCGAAACAGTTACCGAAGGGGAAATTGCCGATGCTTTTAACCGCCCTTTACCGCCGCGTTCAATTGACGCATTAAAACGCCGCTGTTCTCCGGGAATGGGACGCTGCCAGGGCGGTTTTTGCAGTCCAAAAATACTCGCCCTGATTGCACAACACTTTAATATTGAAATGGAAGACGTACCAAAAGACAAAGAAGGTATGTATATCGTAACCGGTAAAACAAAATTATGAATAATAAAGATACTTATGATGTAATAGTGGTAGGCGGCGGACCGGCAGGGCTTGCTGCGGCTCTCTCTGCAAAAGAAAACGGCGCACAAGATGTTTTGCTTCTTGAGCGGAACCTGAGTCTTGGCGGTATCCTGAACCAATGCATACACAACGGGTTTGGCCTACATATATTTAAGGAAGAGTTAAGCGGTCCGGAATACGGAGAACGCTTTATCAAACAATTAAAAGCAACAGACATTACCGTGCTTACCGGAGCGATGGCCCTTGATGTTTCACAAAACAGAATAGTTCGTTTTATTCACAGTCATTACGGTTATACAGCGGTGTCCGGGAAAGCCGTGGTGCTTGCCATGGGCTGCCGGGAACGGACAAGAGGCGCAATAGGGATTCCCGGTTCACGGCCTTCGGGAGTTTTTACCGCCGGTTCCGCCCAACTTTACATGAACATAGAAGGCAGAGCCATTGGCAGGCAAATTGTAATTCTTGGCTCCGGTGACATCGGCCTTATTATGGCGCGCCGCCTTACCCTGGAAGGAGCAAAAGTGCATGGGGTGTTCGAGGTTCTTCCCTATTCCGGCGGGCTAACACGGAATATCGTACAGTGTCTGGAAGATTATGATATACCGCTCTATCTTTCCCATACAATAACGGAAATTCGCGGCAACAAACGTGTGGAACAGGTTGTAATAAATAAAGTTGACGAAGACCGCAATCCCATTCCCGGTACAGAAAAAGTGATTGATTGCGATACCGTACTTCTTTCTGTAGGATTAATTCCCGAAAACGAACTTTCCCGCAATGCCGGTATTGCCATTGATCCAAAAACCGGCGGGCCGGTCTTTTTCGAAAACATGGAAACATCGGCCGCGGGGATATTTGCCTGCGGCAATGTTGCCCATGTACACGATCTGGTTGACTTTGTCAGCACGGAAGCTGCAAAAGCGGGAAAAAATTCAGCATTATTCGCAAAGAACCGAACGGCAGAAAATGACACAGCAACGGTAAATATGCTTTGGGGAGAGGGGATAGGGTATGTGGTGCCGCAAAAGATACGCCCCGTAAATGTTGAAAAAGTTATAGAGATCTTTTTTCGATCAACAGCAATGTACAGAGAATCAATAATAGAAGTCCGCTGTGAAAACGAAGTACTTGCTTCTTTTAAACGGGAACAACTTGCTCCCGGCGAAATGGAAAAAATAGTTTTATTAAAAAATGTAATTGAAAAAGCAAAAGGCAGGGATATTACCGTTTGCATAAACAGTACAACCAGGCAAACAGAGTCGAATATTCAATTCAGAACAACAGACAGCGAAGGACGGATCGAACTTGTTTGCATTGTTTGTCCCAAAGGCTGTCGTTTAAAAGTTAATCCAATCGAAGGCTTTGCCGTTACCGGCAACGCCTGTGATCGGGGCGAAAATTACGGCAAACAGGAGACGGCAAATCCAACACGTATAATCTGTTCTACCGTATGTATTAAAGATGCGGAACTGTCACGGCTGCCAGTAAAAACCGACAAACCCATTCCAAAGGAAATAATCTTCGATGCAATGAAACTGCTGAACGGACTTGAAGTCAGCGGACCGGTCAAAAGCGGTGATATTATTGTTAAAAACATACTTGGTTCCGGCGTAAATTTTGTTGCTACCCGAAGTATGTAATATGGAGGCTTAATATGAAAAAGGTTATCAACGACCCAAACACAATTGTCGAAAAGATGATTACCGGGTAGTACACATACTTGTATTGTAGTTTTACATTTAGTATCATATCTGTACCCATAGGTGGGTGGTAAAGGAGTTGTTACTATGGAAAAAGCCGCTATTGTAGAAAAGGCCAAAGATTATATTGCCAGGGAAAAAGATTCTAATTTTCGTGCGGAAGTGGAAAAACTTCTTGCGGACAGCGGAGATGAAGCAGTAAAGGAACTGGAAGACCGTTTTTACCGTAATCTGGAATTCGGTACCGGAGGTCTCCGGGGAATCATCGGAGGAGGCTATAACCGGATGAATACCCTGGTGGTAAAAAGCGCTACCCAGGGTTTGGCTAACTATATCCGCAAAGCTTTTCCCGAAAAAGCCGCAAAAGGCGGGGCAAACGGCGGTCTGTCTGCCGCTATTGCCTTTGACAGCCGGCATTATTCCGTTGAATTTGCCGAAGCTGCGGCGTTAATTTTTGCCGCTAACGGGATTAAGGCATATCTTTTTTCATCAATGCGTCCCACTCCTGAACTGTCTTTTGCGATACGGCTTTTTGGCTGTGATACCGGTATTGTAGTAACGGCAAGCCATAATCCGCCGAAATACAATGGCTATAAAGCGTATTGGAACGATGGTTCCCAGGTTATTGCTCCCCACGACGAAGGAATTATCGCCGAGGTAAATGCGGTAACAGACATTAAAGAAATGCCCAGGGAAGAAGCCATAAAAGCTGGTTTGTTCAGTGTTATAGATAAAGAAGTAGATAATCCTTACAGGGCCATGGTAAAAAGCAGGCTGTTCCGGCCTGATCTGATTAAAGAAAAAGCCGGGGATGTAAAGATTGTCTATACTCCGCTTCATGGTACGGGAGCTTTCCATGTAGAAGGTGTTCTAAGCGAAATGGGCCTTAATGTGATCACCGTTCCTGAACAACGGGAAGGGAATGGAGACTTTCCTACCGTGGCTTTTCCCAATCCGGAAGAAGCTGCGGCGCTTGACATGGCAATCAAACTGGGGAAAAAAGAAGGAGCCGATGTGGTTATGGCTACCGATCCCGATGCGGATCGTTTTGGCATAGCTGTACCTGTATACTCCACCGAGCGAACGGATGTGAGTGAAGGTTCCCCTCTGGATTCAACAAAGTCAAATTTTACTTTGGTTACAGGAAACCAAATGGGAGTACTCCTGGCCGACTATATTTTTCTTTCCCTTAAAGAGCTTGGAAAGATGCCTGCCAACCCTGTAATGGTAAATACCATAGTTACAACAGGAATGCAGAAACGTGTAGCGGAAGGTTATGGGGTAAAATGTGTAGAGTGCCTTACCGGTTTTAAATGGATTGCCGACATTATGCGAAAATGTGAAAGCGGAGAAATAGACGGAACGTATATTTACGGTACGGAAGAAAGCTATGGTTACCTGGTCGAGACCGAAGTCAGGGACAAAGACGGAATTACCGCTACCGCTTTAACTACAGAAATGACCCTGTACTGGCGGAGCAAAGGAAAAAGCCTTCTTGACAGGCTTAATGAACTGTACATCGAATTCGGTTACTGGCAGGAATTGGGTATTTCCAAGTATTTCCAGGGGCCGGAAGGACCCGGAATAATGAAGGGTATAATGGAAGAATACCGGAAAAATCCTCCGGCTGTTCTGGGCGGCATTAAAGTAGCGCGGGTTCGGGACATTATAAACGGTATAGATGGCCTGCCGCCCAGCGATGTACTTCAGTTTTTCCTGGAAGACGGCACCATAGTCAGTGCCCGGCCCAGCGGAACCGAGCCGAAGATAAAGTTTTATGCCACCTGCTGTGCCGAAGCCAAAGCAGGTCTTGATGCAGCAAAAACCGAAGTTGAGCGAAAACTCGGCGCAATCAACAAGGATATACGGGGTGTTATTGGCGATTAATGAGTTTTTTAGCTTATCTCTGTAACTATTTTCCAAATCTACTATTAGTAGTATAATAGGTCAGGGTAATAATCATGAGAAAAGTCCTGTTTTTGGCAATTATAGTTGTTTTATCTGTTTCCTCCTGTTCTTTGAACAAGCTTGTGATCAATAAGGTTTCTGATGCCCTGACCGGCGGCGGAGCAAACACTGTTTTTATGGGAGATAACGATCCCCGCCTGGTAGGGGATGCCATGCCTTTTGCCATTAAAATGTATGAATCGCTGCTGGATCAAAACCCCAATCACCAGGGGCTAATTGTTACCACAGGTTCCCTTTTTATTATGTACGCCAACGCATTCGTCCAGGGTCCGGCTGAAATGCTGCCTTTAAGCCAATACGAAGAAAAGTGGGCAGAGCTGGAAAGGGCAAAGAATCTCTATCTTAGGGGGGTAACGATTCTTGAACGGGGGATAAATAATAAATATCCCGGCATGCTTGGAAAATGGGGACCTGAGGAAAACCCTCAATTTACCGGCGGCTTGTCCAAAATGAAGCAAGAGGATATTACCCTTTTTTACTGGTATGCTGCGGGAACCCTTTCGGCCTATGCACTTAATGTCTTTGATATATCCCTGGGAATGCGTGTTCCGCAAATTGTAGAAATGATTAACAAGGCTTATGAATTGGACAGCGGCTATAATTCCGGCGCGTTGGATGAATTGTTTTTTATTGTTTACAGCGCTTTGCCCGATGGCATGGGCGGAGATATGGAAAAAGCTCTGGTTCATTACCAAAAAGCGCTGGAAAAATCCGGGGGACAAACAGCAGGCCCTTATGTTTCTTACGCACAGTCTGTAGCGGTAAAAAAGCAGGATTATGATGATTTTAAAAACAGCCTGGAGAAAGCTCTGGACATAGATCCGAATGCGGATCGAAATAACACACTCATCAATGTAATAAACCAGAAAAAGGCCCGGTACCTGCTGGAAAAAGCCCGGGATTTGTTTGTAACCCTGGAAATCGAAGATGATTTTTATTACGATGAAGAGTATTATTAATTTTTGTTGTATTTTGATAATTTGGAGGTAAATTTATTATGAAAAATAAAGCTGTTTTTTTGGTTGTACTTGCTTTTCTTTTGGTGCTTTTGCCTGCTTATGGACAACAAAGGCCTTCTAAGCAGCAGGTTGTAATCAAACTTGCATCCATGGTGCCGGAAAATTCTGCCTGGGGTCAACTGATTAATAAATTTGCGGCGGAATGGGAAAGGGTAACCAACAACGAAGTCAAGGTAACAGTCATGGCCACCGGTATGAGTTCGGAAACTGATATACTGACGTTACTCAAAACGGACCAAGTTCAGGCCGCAATATTTACTTCTTTCGGATTAAATAAACTCGCTAAGGAAATACTTACCTTAAGCGTTCCTTTTTTGATCCGCAGCGAAGCTGAACTTGATGAGGTTCTTAAAAGAGTAAAACCGGAATTTGAAAGAAAGATCAATTCCCAGAATTACTATGCCCTTGCATTGGTTAAAGCCGGCTGGGTAAAATTCTTTTCCAAAAATGTTGTTGTCAGGCCTGCGGATTTAAAACGCCAGAAAATAGGAAGCATGCCTTCGGAACCGGAACTTGCCCAGGCTTTTAGGGAAATGGGTTACCAGGTGGTTTTAAAGGAACAGAGCGAAATCCTTACAGCTTTAAATGGCCCTGCCCTTGATGCAATCTACACAAGTCCAATCTTTGCTGCCGCGCAGCAATACTTTGGGCCAGCAAAAAACATGGCCAGCATAAATGTCGCTCCTATTATGGGCGGCATAGTACTGAACAAAAAGGGGTGGGAATCCGTACCTACCCAATACCGCACTGATTTGATACGTGTTACAAGACAAATTGGCGCTGAACTGGAAGCATCGTTGAAAAGGCTGGAGGAAGACTCAATACGGCAAATGAAAAACAATGGCCTAAAAGAACATCAGGTCAACGCTTCACAATTACAGGAATGGTACGACGATGCGGCAAAGGCAACACCACGTCTTTTGGGGAGTACCTTTGACAGAGACATGTACAATAGAATCGAAGAGATACTAAGAGCATACCGGGGCCGTCAGTGAGTAATGCAGAAGGCGGTATGGTTACCGGGAAGAAAAGGGGAATTCCGGGTTTTCTCTTAACAATAGAAGAAGGCATTTGTTATCTTTCACTTGCTTTACTTGTAATTTTTCCTTTGATAGATATTATGCTGCGGCTTACCGTAAAGACCGGGTTCCCCGATGTAAAAAATCTCTTAAAGCATCTTCTTTTATTACTTGGCCTTTTGTCCGGAATGCTGACAACCAAAAAAGACGATCATCTGTCTATCGGTATAATTCAGAATTTTTCATCTGATAGAACCAAAAAAATTACGTCAGTGGTAAGCCATATCCTTTCCGTTTTTATTGTTACTATTATAGCCTGGAGTTCGATCCCGCTTATCTCAATGGGACTTATGGGCTCGAAGATCTGTGGGATAATTCCCGATCGTGTTTTTGCCCTGATAATCCCCATGGGGTATATGGTTATTGCTTTTCGTTTTGCCCGCCTTACTCCGCTTGAAGGAAAGTTAAAAATTATCCCCTACCTGGTATTGGTATTGGGAACCATTTGTGCATTTCCAGTTATTGGAAAAGCTCTCTGGCCCTACGACAGACCTGATTTTTTGTATAATGTTACAGAACTGTTTTATGATATTGCCTGGTATATAAAAGTTCCGGCTGTGATTTTCCTCCTGGCAGCTGCATTTGCAGGAACTCCGCTCTTTGTGATTATGGCAGGGCTTGCCCTGCTTTTATTTGAAGCCGGCGGTCAGGAAGTTGATATTATTCCAAGCCAGGTGTACATGGCTCTTACCCAGGATGGAATACTTCCCATTCCCCTCTTTACCATAGCAGGATTTTTGCTTTCCGAAAGCAAAGCGGGGGAGCGGCTGGTAAAAGCATTCAGAGGGCTTTTTGGCTGGTTCCCCGGCGGCATGATTGCAGCCGCCGTTTTAATTTGCGCTTTCTTTACTTCGTTTACCGGCGCTTCCGGCGTTACAATACTTGCCCTGGGCGGACTTCTTTTTGCCATTCTTTCCCAGCACAGTAAATATCCGGAAAAATTTTCCATAGGCCTCCTTACGTCTACCGGAAGCATAGGACTTCTTTTTCCGCCAAGCCTTCCCATTATTTTGGTGGGGGCTACTACCATGACCAATATACTTCATCTTTTTATTGCAGGAATAATTCCGGGAATAATACTTGTAGGCACAATGGTCATTTTTGGTATTGTAGTTTCTGTTAAAATGTCCAAAGGCGAATCGGGAGAAATGCCGGTTGTTAAAATTGAACCTTTTAATTTAAGAAATACTGTTGTAGCAATTAAAGAATCGATCTTTGAAATAATACTTCCTGTACTTCTTATGTTTGCATTCTTTACCGGTTTTCTTTCCATTGTCGAGCTTGGAGCGGTTTCGGTTGCTTATATATTTATTGTAGAAGTATTAATACACAGGGATTTAACTCTTAAACAAATTCCGGAAGTATTTCGCAAAGCTGTGCCTATAATAGGCGGAGTGTTTTCGATTATCGCCCTTTCCAGGGCTCTTTCATATTACATTATAGATACACAGGCGCCGCAAAACCTTGCCTATTGGATGAAGGATGCGATTCAATCCAAGGTAGTGTTTCTCCTCCTCCTAAACCTTTCACTCCTTGTTGTGGGCTGTCTTATGGATATTTTTTCCGCCATATTGATTATCCTGCCGCTTGTAAGTCCTTTGGGGGCAGTCTATGGAATTGATCCTGTGCATCTTGGTATTATTTTTATTATCAATCTGGAAGCAGGGTTTATTACACCGCCTGTGGGTTTAAATTTGTTTCTTGCAAGTTACCGCTTTGGCAAACCGTTTGCTAAAATATGCCGTTATGTGCTGCCTTTCCTGTTTGTTCGGCTTGTGGTGGTTTTGCTGATTACCTATGTGCCTGCATTGTCAACATTTTTACTGCGATTTTTCTAAGATTTTCTTGGAAGTGCCGTTTCAATTCATATCTTCAGAAGGCCGCTATAAATTATTTCCGCAGAAGGGTATCTGAAAATAATAAAATAATCATCCGTATAATCCGGTTTTTTTCCGGAGAATAAAGAATCCTTTTTTACCAAGTTCCATTCAGTATGGGTCAGAAGAAGGAAAGATTCCCCATTATGATAAAAAGGATCGAAAAATTTTACCGGATTCAATGACCCGAAAATGCGGAGTTGGTTTGTTCCGGTTCCGGAACTTAGCCTCGGATCAAGTCCGGCTATTTCGATACCGCCGTTGGTTAATTCTGTTGTAACATTGGCATTCCAGTGTGTGGCAAAGCCAAAGTTAAGATCGTTATCCAAAAGGTACTGTATATATCCCTTCCTGATTGTGTTAAAATCCCTTGTAACCATGTTTTGAAAATTAAGGCAGCTTTGTCCAATAATGAACAGCAAAATTGCGCATACAATAACAGCACGCTTTAGGTGGCTGTATGTTTTCTCGGCGTATTCAAATAGGATGGCAGCAAGCGGAATGTAGAAAATCATAAAGGGTATAAAGTATCTTTCGGCAATTGAATAAGTAGTTACGACAAAAATAAAAATATTAAATATTACCGAAACTGCAAAGAAAACGGGTATTAATTGTTGTCCCTGTTCTGTCTCTTTAGCATCGTTTTGAAGCCGAACTTTACGGAGTATTCCGAAAACGATCCATAATAATACGAAGGTTCCGATTAAGGCGGCGACACTGAACAAACCCTGTGCGGAAAGAACCGGAGATCCATCGGATAGTCCGAAAAAACCTGCCAGGTACGCAAGGTTTCTGCTGAGTTTCGGGATAAAATTGGCAAAAAGATTGTCTATACGCGCATCCTGATACATCTGAAAACCAAAACTGTACCTAAAATGCAGTAGAGAATTGACAGCGTATCCGGCGCAGCAGGCAATAAAACCATAACCTCCCAGGAAGAGGAGAAATACCTTTTTATGCAGCCGCATATACATACATGCAATAAGCAGCGGAACATAAAAGGCAAACATGGAACGTATCCCCTGTATGCCAAGTAAAAACGACGATATTGTAAACAGGACAAAGAAAACAGTGGTTTTTTTCGGGGTATTGTCATGACAGGTAAGGGTAATAAACAAGGCAAGACAACAAAAAAACTGGGCGATAAAGAAAATGTAATATCCGCCGAATGTAACAATATCCCAATATTCCATTGATAAAGGCGTGATCAGAAAAAAGCTGCTTATTAATATCCATTTTGTTTGTATCTTTACCTGTTTCATTAAGAACATATACGATAAAATGAATACCAGATTATTGAGCAGAATGTTCAGAGAACGTATCAGCGCCCAGTTTTCGTAATGTCCGAATAGTTTAAAAAGCGGCATGGTGAATATGGTTTGATACACCAGACGGATCTCCGTTGAATAGAGCCAGTTTTTGCTGACAAGAACGTTTTCTTTTGAGAGCAGTTTCCCAAGAATCATTTCCGATGAGTGGTCGCTGTCCAGCCACTGCCACCCGTATTGATACGAAAAAACGCTGATAAACCCAAGTGCCAGTATCAGGACAGCGCCTGTTGTTACGGCGATTAAGCCGGAATTTTTGGTGTTTTCCAGAAATACAGCGATGTTTCCTGAAAAGAGGCAGCAAAGGGCAAATATCAGAATAACAAGACACACATACGGAAGTGATAACGAAAGAGGGTTAACAAATGAAACAAGCACATCCTGCACCGGCGGAAGCAATAGTATTGTACAAAAAACAATTCCTGCGGATACAAGGCCAATGGCTGCTTTTCTGATCTTTGCTGAATGTAAAGCGTGTATAATCAGGGCTTCGGCCCTATCAGTTGTCTTATCTTTCTTCATGTTTGCTCCGGCATGAACAGGGATTTTTCTATATGATATTCCTGGCGTTGTTTTGCTTGCACGCTTTTTTTCCCTGTAAATTGTCCCATAATTCCTGTTGAAGTAATACCTGTAAAAGCAAGGTTCAGCATTTTTTGTAAAGTATATTTGCTTTTACCGGCAAGGCGTTTTTTTCTTTTATAATAAACAATGCCGGTTTCGTATCCCAGCCCGGGTACAATACCCCGTAAAAAAACCTTCGCCCCATTGTATTCTGCAAGGGCTTCCAGGGCTTTACTGCCCATTAACCGGAAATCGGCGTGGTTATTAACAACGCCGGAGCCCAAAAAGCACATAAGGCGGTAAAAAAACCGGGAACTTGTTCTTTTAAAAAAACCATCGGTTTCCCGGCCTGAACGGACACCGAGGACAATTTCTGAACCGGAAAAATAACCCTCCAGCATCCTGTCAATGGCATCGGTATCATCCTGCAGATCGGCGTCTATTGTTATTGTTATGTCTGTATAATCTTTGATGTATAGCAACCCGGACAGAAGAGCGTTCTGCTGTCCGGTGTTTCCTGATAATTTTATACCGTTAAAAACCAGCGGATTATCCGAATGGAGCTTTTCTATCAGACTCCATGTGTTATCATTTGAGCCATCGTCTACAAAAAGCAATGTGGATTTTGGGGAAACAACCTGAGCTGAAATAAGCCGGCTTATTTTTCCGGACAGGCTTTTTGCTGTTTCGGGAAGGGCTTCTTCTTCGTTATAACAGGGTACAATAACTGCCAGAACCGGTTCACCGGGTTTTTTCAAGATAAGTCTCCAAAAGTCATTTGATTGTATACATTTTTTATTACCTATGATATAATTGCAAGAAAGGCTTGGGTTTTTTAATTAATAGGGATAAAATATGAAGAAATATACTTTTTTTGCAGTTAGTATAGTCCTCTTATTGGCAGGGATGTTAATAGTATCCGCATGTTTCAGCCCGTTCCAGGGGGACAAAGGCACCTTTACCCTTAGTTTAGGCGGTTCTCCGGGGAGCAGCAGGGCTGCGGTCCCCTGGATGTTCGGGATGTACAGTGAAGACCTTGAGCATAGCATAACACTGTCCGGCGGCCCCGGCCCGGATCAAACCGTAAGCGTTAGAGGCGATCAGCCTGTTCAGTTCTCCGTAACGCCGGGAACCTGGGAAATTGATGTAGAAGGATGGCGTCCCGGAACCCTTGGGCACGGCAGACCAATTTCCATGGGGTATTCCAAAGTAACCATAAGAGCAGGACAAAACGGCGGTGTTCCCATAAAAATGTTTGTATATTGTGAACTCGGCCACCCTGCCCCCCCTGAGTTGTTGATCCAGGGAACTGTCTTCTATTTAAGCAAAGAAGGTTTTGTTGATGTATACAGTGGTAAGACCTGCCACTACCTTGCGGCCCATACAATGGATTTAGATAATCCCGGCGGTACACCGCCACTAGATCTTTTTGAATGGGGATTAACAACAATAGATGTTCCGGATACCAGAACCGGTATCGGTACCGGGTTCCATAACACCATGCAAATGGAGGAATTTAGTTCCCCTGCGGTATTTGCCTTAAGGAGCAATCCTATGCTCTCCACTGGTGGCGGTGATTGGTACATCCCCAGCAGGGACGAACTTAACCTGCTTTATCAAAATCGGAATTATTTAGCGGGCATTGGCATCGGTACTGATACTACTTACTGGTCTTCGTCCCAGTCCAGTGTAATAACCAATGCGTATGTTCAGAATTTAGTAACTGGAGTGCAGGGTCAAATGACCAAGGATAATGCCCTTAAAATACGTCCTATTCAGGCTTTTTAGGGCAAATGCAAAGAACAACGGCAAGTAAATCTAAGGCCTCTTTTTCAAAAACTGTACTTTCGTACAGTATGTTTTGGGCCTTTTTCGTTAAAACTGTACTTTCGTACAGTAGCCAAGTACCAAAAGGCACCAGACAATTACCAGGTATATGGAAAACGTAATAACCATATATCTATCGTTTTACAATTCAGAAAGGCGTGCTGCGAAGGTATATATAGACTGAAAAAAGGCCTGGTTTTCTTACCTTAAGGAGTTAGATCATATCAATGTAGAAGGCAATTTATAGAATGAAAGTTGTTGTTTTGGCTGTATTGTTTTGTTTTTGGGCAGGTTTTCTGACCGCTCAGACAACAGCTGTGGAAATAGAAACTCTTTTAAATACCAATGCGGTTACCTATGCACAGGCGGCCCGCCTTGTACTGGAAGCGTCCGAAGTTACCGTAACAGCGGACACAGCGGAAGCTTTTCAGTATGCAGCAGACAGAAAGTGGCTGCCCAAAAAAGCGTCTGCGAACGAAACAGCACGCCTTGACGGAATTGCACTGCTGGTTATGCGCTCATTTGATATCAAGGGAGGATTGTTTTATTCCCTTTCCAGGTCTCCGCATTATGCCTACCGCGAGCTGGTTTATAAACAGATTATTCTGGGCAGAACCGATCCGGCAATGGCTGTTTCCGGGGATAATTTTCTGTATATATTAAACCGCGTTCTTTCCATAAAAGAAGCGGAAGTACATACCCAGGTACTGAAAGAAGAAGAACGTCTTGCCAAAGAAATTAACGAACAGTTGGCGGCTCATCATGTGGCAGATACCAGGGCCACTGTAACAAGCGAAGGCGTTACCATTAGTCTTTCCAACATTCAGTTCAGGGCAAATTCGTCGGAACTTTTGGAATCGGAGATGGCCAAGATACGGGAAATCGCAGGTATCCTGGAAAATGTGTCAGAAAGAAATCTTCTTATTGCAGGTCATACCGCCATGGCAGGGACATGGGATGAACAACAGCGTACCAGCCGTGAACGGGCGCAGGCGGTAGCAAACTACCTGGTTTCGCTGGGTGTAAGAACAACACAGGAAATAACCGTACAGGGTTACGGTGCAGACAGACCCGTTGCAGGCAACGATACCGAAGCGGGCATGGCGCAGAACAGGCGGGTAGAAATTACCATTCTGTACATTGACAGTACGGAAAGAGGCAGACGATGAAATATCGTTTTAAATATACTTTTGTACTGGCTTTCGTTGTGCTTCCTGTTTTTTCCCTTGCTGCCATGGACTTGGGCCTTATACTGGATCAGGGCGGATCTTACGATCAAACAGAAGAGTTCCAGTACAGCGGTATGCTGATTCCCTGGTTTTCTGCTCTCATTGGGAATAACTCAGACCTGTATATTTCCGCCGGTGTTTCTGCCAAATACGAAGTCAAGGAATGGCAAGCAGTACCGGAACTCCTGCGTAGTGAATTAAAGCTGCGTATGGAAGAAAACGGAGAAATAAAAATTGGCCGTATGTCTTATTCCGATCCGCTGGGTTTTATTGCAAGCGGTCTTTTTGACGGAGTGCATTATTCAAGAGATATGAATAATGGATCAATATTTGGCATAGGAGCATGGTATACCGGATTTCTCTATAAGAAAAACGCATATATTACCATGACCGGCCCGGAATTGGACAGTTATAACGCACCGGTTGATTATGCAAATTTTTCCGATACGTATTTTGCACCCCGCCGTCTGATAGCCGCCATTGATTGGGAACACCCCGGGTTAAGCGAAGTTATCAGGCTTAATGCGGCCTTGGTTGGTCAGTTTGATCTTTCCGGCAACGACGAGCTTTACCATACCCAATACCTTATTGCAAAAACCATTATACCGGTAAACAATTTTGTCTTTGAACTGGGCGGCTGTGCAGAGCTGATAGAAAATTCTAACAACCTGCAGGTTTCTTTAGCCGGTGAAATAGGATTTGGCTGGTATCTTCCTACCAAAATATACGACAGATTGTCGTTTCTGGGCCGCTTTTCCAGTGGAAAATTTGATGATACTTTTGTTGCTTTTAACCCCATTACAACTGAATCCCATGGCGGTGTTCTAAAATCAAAGCTTTCCGGACTTTCCATGTTACGCCTTGATTATACAGCCCGGCTCCATCAGACTTTTTCGATTGGTCTGCAAAGTTCCTATTTTATTTTAAGTGATTTAAGTCCTGACACATTTGGAGGCCCTCCAGGCGGCAAAGACGGATATTTCCTGGGAAATGAGTTTTATGGCCTTTTGATCTGGAGTCCGGTTTCTGATATTCAGGTAAAAGCAGGGGGGGGCGCATTTTTACCTTCTCTTGGAAACGCTGATAAAGATGCCGACATGCTTTGGGTAATTAACTTGAGCGTAGTGCTGGCGCTTTTTTAATAATTTTATCTATGGTATAATACCAAATGATTGGAGGTTTACGATGAAAAAGACAGTTATGATCTCAATCATTCTTTGTACAATGCAGCTTTTTTGTGCAGTTCTGGTCTTTGGTCAGAATGGCGTAATAAAGGAGCTTACCGGTACTGTGGAATTAAAGCGTGCCGGGCAGGCAACTTTTGTACCTGCCAAAGCCGGAGATACCGTAGCCCGGGATACTGTTGTGTCCACAGGGCTTAAAAGTACAGCCATTATTGCTATTGGGAGTACCGTTATTACCGTACGGCCCCTGACTCGTCTGACCTTGGCGGAAATAAGCTCTTCTGCCGGAACAGAAACGGTTAATGTAAGCCTTCAGACCGGAAGAGTACGGGTAGATGTAGATCCGCCGGCAGGAACCAGAACCAACGCAAGTGTACAGGGACCAAGTGCGACCGCTTCTGTACGGGGAACGAGTTTTGAATTTGATACACGGGAAGTTAAAGTAGAGAAAGGCACGGTGGCATTCAAGGGCAATAAAGGCGGGACAATGCTGGTCAGCGCCGGTTCTTCCAGCGTAATAACCGAGTCCAACAGAGTTTCGGACCCGGTAGTAACCAGTGCCGCGGAACTTCTGCCGCCGTCACCGGTAGGAAGCGGCGATTCCGGTTCCACCAGCATTCAGGAAGCTCCGCCTCCAGTGGTAACAGCGGATTTTACTGTCACTCTGATTTACGAATGAATAAATAATGAGTAAAGTGGTTCACCGTCAGGAGGCAGCATCGGCGTGAAATTCTGGAAAAATATTCTGCTGGGTTTTGCAGCAGCGGCTTTCTTTTCTTTTCTTTATATAGCAGGGATACTGAATCCCATAGAGGACAAGCTTTACGATTTTTTTCTGCGCTTCCGTGCAAAACGTGAACGTATAGACAGCGTTGTATTTCTTGATGTGGATGATACAGCTATTGCCTATAACGGCGTTTTTCCATGGCCCCGTTCCGTAACTGCCGACGGCCTGCTCCGGCTTAAAGAATTCGGTGCCAAAGCTGCAATTTTTGATATTGAATATATTGATAAAGGGCCTCAGGGAGTAGACACCATCTATCTGGATCAGGGGCTTCCCGAAGATTTTAACCGGAGTTTTTCCGAAATAAGATCGGCAGCATCGGATATAATTACTGCTTTTTCAGCGGGACGTTTAAGCCGCAGCGACATTGCCGAATATTCACAGGAACTGACTTCCTTAATCAACGATGAACAGAACAGGCTTTTTACAAGAGCTCAGGGAGTAGCCAGGGACAACGATCTGTATCTGGCAGAAGCTTCCGCATTATTCGGAAGAAGTTGGGCTTCGTTAAACCTTCGCCCCGATCCCCTTTCCGGAGAACAGGCAACCCGGCGTCCCATGGCGGAAGAGTTGTTTTCCTATCCCGTTAATGCTTCGCCTTCTGCATTGACGGGAAAAAATGTCGACATACTTCCTGCTTTGCCTTCTTTTTCCCAGTCTGCAAGAGGAGCAGGTTATACCAATGTAGAAATTGACTCAGACGGAATAAGGCGCAGAATTTTCCTGGCTCAGAAAATTTTTGATCGCTGGTATTTACAGCTTGCCTTTTCTCCATTAATAGGTTCTTTTGGCAATCCTGCGATTGAATTGAACGGCAATAAATTGCTAATCAGGGATGCATATTTTCCTTCGGGCCGGAAAGATATTTCCATTCCCCTGGATGGACAGGGAAGAATGATGCTTGACTGGCCGCCCGAAAATTATATGCAAAGTTATCGTCATATTTCCTTTGCCGAATTTTCGCTGCTGGAAGACAGGGAAGCAGAACTGGAAAAATACAGCAAGACGTATCTTCAGACAGATCTGCATTTCTTCGGCGAACGGGATTCTTCCCTTACGGTTATTCCGGTAATGGCTCAGGAGCTTGCCGAACTTTTCGACGCGATTCACGATTACAGGGCAGCAGCTCTGGAATATTGTTCGGATGAATATTTTACCGCTTATATAGACTACCGCGCCGATAGCCGTACACTTATACAGGAAATTATCGATCTTGATCCGGGAACCAAAGCAATAAGAGTTGCCGCGCAGCTTGCGGCAGAGGGAGCGCCTTCCGCCGAAGCTGCAATGGAAGAAGCCGAATACATTAATGGCCTTACCAATGCCGTTGCCCTTATTCTGAACAGTTATAATGAACTGCGCATCGAAATTGAAAACACCGTTCGGGACAGATTCTGCATTTTGGGCCGGGTCGATACCGGAACCACCGATATTGGGGTTAACCCCTTTCATGGTGAGTATGTCAATGTAGGTACACACGCGGTAGTACTGGATACCATTCTTTCCGAATCGTTTATTGTACCGCTGGGAATCTGGTGGTGTATTCTTGTTACCATTGTTGCAGTTCCCCTGTTCATTCTTCTTACCGCTTCGCTTTCACCGGTGCTCCGGGCTTCTCTGGGTTTTTCCGGCGCGTTGATTTTCTTTATAGCTTCAATACTTCTTTTCCGTTTTACCGGAATTTTCTTCGGCCCGCTGGGGCTTGTATTGGCCATGATCAGCGCCGTTGTTATTCGTGAAATTATTTCCTATGCCGGCTCGGAGCAGGAAAAACGGTTTTACCGCAAGGCATTTGCCACCTACACATCCGAAGCAGTGGCGGACGAAATTGCCAAGAATCCTTCGCTGCTTCAGCTTGGCGGAACCAAGCGCCGGATGAGCGCCATCTTTACAGACGTTAAAGGCTTTTCCACCATTTCGGAAAAACTTACTCCGGAAGACCTGGTAAGCCTCCTTAACCGTTACCTTACCGTAATGAGCAACGTAGTTCTGGACGAAGAAGGAACAATCGACAAATACGAAGGGGACGCAATTATTGCTTTCTTTGGCGCTCCGCTGGAACAGAAGGATCATGCCCTGCGCGCCTGTCTTTCTGCGGTAAAAATAAAAAAAGCCGAAGAAGAATTAAACAAGGTAATTATGGAACAAAACCTTTCTCCTTCGCCGTTATTAACCAGGGTGGGCATTAATTCCGGGGATATGGTAGCCGGCAACATGGGCACCGATAAAAAGATGAACTATACGATCATGGGAGATGCAGTAAACCTGGCTGCCCGTCTTGAAGGGGTAAACAAGCAATACGGTACATGGATACTTGCATCGCAGGATACAATCTGGGAAACGGGAGACAGTTTGTTAACCCGCCGTCTTGACCGGGTTCGTGTTGTAGGCAAAAGCGAACCGGTTCAGTTGTACAATATTCTGGATACGCTGGAAGATGCTTCGGCAGATCAAAAAAAGCTCGTAGAAGTTTTCCACCAGGCATTGGATTGTTTTGAAAAACGTGAATGGAATAAAGCCGAGGAAGGATTTAATGAAGTTCTGTCCATCGAAGCGAATGGACCCGCAGTGCTTTACCAGCACCGCTGTAAGAAATACCTGAGCACTGCCCCCGAAGACGGTTGGGACGGAGTCTTTAACCTGACAGAGAAATAAATCGCACCTACAGAGAAATACTTGTCTTTACGAATATGTTAAATGCGCTTAAACCCAAAAGCATAACGGTAGTTACGATTGCTCCGGCGGTAATTACTCCCAGAATAACGGCAAAGAGGGTTTTCTTTTTGGAAAGGCCCAACACCCAGGCGCCGAGTGTACCAGTCCAGGCTCCTGTAATGGGCAGGGGAATGGCCACAAAGACTGCTATGCCCAGTGCGCCCCATTTTTCTACATTTTTATGGAGTTTTTCCCTGGCACGTTCTACAAAGGTATCAAAGATTTTACGATACCAGCCAAAGCCTCCCTGTACCGGTAAAGCTTCGCCGCTCTTTGCCGAAGCGCCGTAGAAGAGCCGGTGTACGGTAGACAAAAAAAGCCAGCAGAGGGGAGCCACAAGGGCGTTTATCGCAGCTGCAAATGGCCATGCAATGTACCAGGGTATGTTGTGAGCCATAGCATAGGGTATGCCTCCGCGCAGTTCGGAAATAGGTGCAAGGGAAAGTATTGCAGTTAATACATAAATCATATAATGCCGCCTCCAAATTATACGCCGTTGTTTACACCGGCAG
>WRIB01000046.1 GCA_009782955.1 Treponema sp.
ATTTCCGGAGGCGACCAGTCATTTCGTTCCGCTTCCTGATAGAAGCGGAGCGCCGCATCCATGTCGCCGCTTTTTGCATAGAATTCCAGATCCCCCAAATCTGCATAAAGCCTGCCGAATTCCGGCCTGGGATTCTTGATTATTCCCCTGGCGCGGGCATCCTCGTAAAGCCTGACGCCGCGAATCAACTCTTCTTCCGCAGGAAAAAACTCTTTGGTGTTTATTAGTATTTCTGCATAGAGACGCTGGGTATCTATACGATAACCAACTCTCCTGGGTGATTCTTCGGGAGCAGATGAAAATGCACGTATTGCATCCCGTAAACTTTGGCGTTCTTCGTTAATATTGCCGTAACGGGAATAGTACCTGGCCAGATGGTAATATGATTCAGGATATGACCTGTCAGCATTAATAGCCCGGATTAATACATCCCTGATTCCTTCTATTTGATCTGCAAATTCCTCGGGAACCCCGCCTGTATCTTCAAACCTTTTATCCAGAAGATAGCCCCCCAGTTCGGCCAGCGTGGGGACGGAAATTTTTCGTTTTTTAGGATTGCTCATAAAGTGGGCCTGCAAAGGAAGTACCTCTTTCAGATTGTCTGTTCTTATAAAGTACTTAAGCATTCCTTCCAGGTAAGGATCCTGCTTGCCGTATTTTTCCATTAGTCTGGCATAGGCTTCTCTGGCTTCATCGTAACGGCTGTAATCAGTTTCGCCCCAGGCAAGACTGTTTTCCGCCAGTGCTAAAAGCCCTTCCTTGTCGTTTACTGCATAATCAAGGATATTGGTCCGGATAATTCGATCCGCTTTTTCGTAATTTTTTATATAATACGTTTCCATGGCAGCATAGTCCAATGCGCCTTTCTTGTCCTGCGGGTAGACCCGGAGGAGTTCGTCGTATTTTCGTTCTGCATAGATATATTGCCGTTCATCCCGGAAAGCTTCCGCATAGCGGTAAAACCAATTTTTTTTCCGCTTTATTTCAAATGCTTGCCTGAACCGTTCATTGGCTTGAACATACTCTCCGCTTTGGATAAGGGCATATCCTTCTTTATAGCGTCTTTCGGCCTGGGTTGGTATAACGGCAAATTGCCAGATAAGGTATCCCAGAGAAGTTGTAACCAGAGCAATAGCTCCGGCAATTTTTAGTACTGGCAAAAAACGGTGTATAAATATATATGCAAAACTTGCCTGTTCCGCTTCCAGTTCTGCCCCGGTTTTTTTTGCATAACCTTTGGGAATGGCGATGGTCTTTCCCAAAATTTTTCCCGCAAGTCCGGCTGTCTCTTTGGCAGGAGCGCCTCTTACCAATAATTTAACAAGAGCCGACATTTTGTCGGGGGCAACAGCTTGTTCGGCAATAAGTTCTTCACAGGCAATGCGAAGGTTTAATGGGTAAACGGAAAGAGTATCCTGAAGCTGCCTGTAATCGTCTTCGCTAAGATGAATCTCTTCTACTTCATCAGAGGATCCCGGTGTAGTTCCAAAAGCCGAAGCTTTTCCCGGTTTTCCGCTTTCGCCTATATCGTCAAATCCGGAAAGAGAAAAATCGCCAAACTCATCTGCCGAAGTTTCATTAAAGTCAGGTGTGTCTAAAGTAGCGTCTCCGGCAGCAAAACTATCAAAAGGATCTATGCTTTCTTCTCCTGCCCCAGCCGACGCCGGTATATCGTCGAAACTGTCTATATCTTCTGTATCCAGAGTGATGTTTTGGTCAGACTCTCCAAATTCAGTGTCAAAACCGGAGCCTAAGTCTTCTCCGCCAAGGTCCAGGGGTTCTTCAGTTGAAAAATCACCGGCTGCACCGGCAAAATCAAAATCGTCCGTTTGTCCGGCATCTAAGCTGTCGGAACCGGTGTCAAAGTCGCCGGTGCCAATATCGTCTGAACCAAAATCACCTGTGCTAAAGTCATCTCCGGCCGGCATATCCATGGAAAAGTCACCGGTCTCCGGCAACGCTTCGCCAAAGCTGCCGGCTTCACCCTGATCCAGGTCAAAAGAGTAATCTTCATCTCCGGAAATATCTTCTCCGGCAGAAAATGCTCCGGAATCATCGTCCATGGAAATTTGCGGAGAGGCAGTTTCTCCGCCCATGTCGACAGCCTGTGACAGATCAATGTCGGGGAATTCAATGCCATCTGATCCGCCTGCCTCGGGAGAAGGAGTTTCTCCGCCCATATCAACGGACTGAGACAGATCAATGTCGGGGAATTCAATGCCGGAAAAATCAGATTCACCGGCAGGAGTTTCCATGGATCCAATATCATCCATGTTAAATCCGTCTGTGTCCTCTATTGGCATCCTGCCAAGGGTAATTTCATCAAAGTCAGAACTTTCTTCCGGCTCTGTAGAAATGTCTCCTGTTGGAATGTCCTCTGTGGAAAAATCTTCTGCCGTGGGGGGTTCTTCATCAACGGGAAAGCTGCTTTCTACGGGAAAGTCTCCTGCCTCCGGCGAACCTGTTGGATCCAAACTGTCCAGAAAGCTGCTGAGATCATCCGAAGGAGAATCTTCACTCGCCATTGTTTGCCCGCCGGAGTATTCCGGCATCTCAATATCGGCGGATCCTGTTTCTGTTTCTCCAAATGAAACATCATCCGGCGGCGGCTCGATTGAAGAGTCCATGCCTAAATTGTCAAGACCGCCAGCCTCCAAAAAATCACCAAAGTCAAATCCGCCGCCGGAATCTTCCGTACCGGTAAAGCTGTCGGGGGGCAGATCCAGTCCTAAATCATTGATATTAAGCGCAGATTCAGTCTCAATAACCGGCGGTGAGGTACCAAATTCTTCCGGAAAAGGGGCAGGCGGTTCATCGTTCGGAAGTTCAAAATCCTCTCTGGGCATTTGATTTTCGCGCAAACTCATGGCTTCATTGCCAACGTTATAAAATGAGGTTTGAAATTCTTTCAGTTGCGCAAGTGACGGCATAATTAAGATATTGTGGCATTAACCGATATTAGTAAACAGATGAAAAAGCTTATGGGATTAATGCTCCTTATTGGTATTATCGGCAGTATAGGGGCGGCTGAAACAGAATCTTTCCATTTTGTAGATCACCTAAAACAACTCCGGGGACCGGGAAAACCTCAAATTGTGGACGAAGCGGTGGTTTTTACTGCATCTTCATCCTATCGCCGGGTGGGAATTGCTTTTGGTCATGAAGGGTTTGGAAAAATTTACTGGTTCAAACGTTTTATGGCCCCCAATGAAAATGCCGGACCATGGATAAAAGAAAAGCCTCCGGCAGATTTGTATGTAGATTCCGGTATACTCTTTTTTATTTATGCTATTCCCGAAGACTTAAAAGGGGATTTGGAATACCGGCTTATTATTGACGGCCTTTGGGCTAAAGATCCCATTAACCCCGATTACCGGGTGGATCCTGCGTCAGGTATCATCAAATCGGTAGTTGCCATTCCTTATATTAAACGGCCCGATTCTCCCAACCGAGGGAAAGAAGGCGCCTTAACCTTTACCTACTATGCCCTGCCGGGAGAAACGATTACAGTGGCAGGTTCATTTAACCGTTGGGATCCTTTTATGTACGAATTAAAAGAAACAAGCCCTGGCCGCTATACACTCTCACTGCCTCTGCCTCCGGGAACCTATCAATATACATTTTTTCACCGGGGCGAAAGGCATCTGGATCCAAACAACCCAATAAGGGTTTATACCCGGGAAGGCAAAGCAGCCAATGAGGCTACTGTAAAATAACTGAGTAACTCTATCAGGGTAAACTACTGATATAAATTCCTTAATTGCATTATTATAATTGAATGAAGAAAGAATTCCTTCCCTACGACGTAGTCCGGAACAATGCCCTTAAACTGGCGGCACGGATTTATAGAGAAGGCTTTTTGCCCAACGTTATTTATGTGTCTCTGCGGGGCGGCGCCTATCTTGGTAATATAATCAGTGAATACTTTAAAATTATTAACCGCAAAGACCGTCCGGTATATTATGCCGCAGTAGTAGCCCGGTCGTATTCCGACGTACGCCATTCGGAACAGATTAAGGTAGAAGGCTGGACCTACGGACCCGAACACCTGCGTATTGGAGACAAGGTACTCCTTGTAGATGATATATTTGACACCGGAAAAACCATTAATCATTTGGCGCAGATCATTCTGGAAACAGGCATACCACGGGAAGACTTTAAAGTTGCCGTTCACGACTACAAGTACTTTCATGACAAACCTGAACAACTTCCCATTCAGCCCGACTATTGGTGCCGCAAATCTGAACAATCGATACATGATGAAGAAACATGGATCCATTACATGAGTCATGAACTTATCGGCCTTAGCGCCTCCGATTTGGAAGAATACTACTATAAACAAGATAATGAACTGCGGGATATTTTTTCCGGACTTGAATGGCCCTAAAAAACAAACTCATTGAATCGCATGCATTTACCGGGCGTGGGCGCCGTTTTTTGGTAGGGGTTGACGAAGCCGGAAGAGGCCCTCTGGCAGGCCCGGTCTATGCCGCAGCGGTCATACTCCCCTCTGATTTTCCCCTTCAGGTTTTAAACGATTCAAAAAAACTAACGGAAAAAAAACGGGATACAGCGGCTTTTCTCATTCAGGAAAACGCCGCTTTTGGCATTGCCAGCGTTGAAGCTTCCGAAATTGACAGAATAAACATATTACAGGCAAGTCTTCTGGCAATGACCAGAGCCTGGGAAGCGCTCGTTACTGCATTCCCAAACATTGGACAAAACAATGAACTTTGCGCCGTTGTTGATGGCCTATACTGTCCTGCTCTTCCCATACCCTGCAAAGCTCTTGTCAAAGCCGATTCTTCTGTAACGGAAGTAATGGCAGCTTCCATTCTGGCAAAAACTGCCAGGGACAAAATGATGAAAAGATTTTCCTGGTTTTACCCCGAATACGGTTATGAAAAACACAAAGGCTATCCAACCAAAGCGCACCTGGAAGCCATTGCCAAGTATGGTCCTTCACCCATACAACGGAAGAGTTTTAAAGTTAAGACAATACAGGGAGAATTATGGTGATTTGTATGGGAAACTCAGTGGCAAATTAGGGTTTACTCTTTAATGTTGTATTTCTTCCGGAACCGCTCAATACGTCCGGCGGTGTCCACGAGTTTTTGCTTACCTGTAAAGAAAGGATGACAAGCTGAGCAAATTTCTACTTTAATATCTTTGGATGTAGAACGGGTTTCTATAACATTGCCGCATACACAGGTAATGTTGGTGTTTTCATATTTGGGATGTATCTTCGCTTTCATTCGTACCTAAATCTCCTCAAAATGCTCCATTTAATATCTATGGGGCAGCTTATTCAATACCTGCACTGCCGGTATTCATGGAACGCAGGAATGCTTCATTATTCTTGCTTTTCCTCATTCTGTCAACCAGCAGTTCAATGATCTCGACATCGTCCATGGGACTGATAACCTTTCTGAGTATCCAGATTTTCTGAATTTCTTCTTCGGAAAGAAGCAATTCTTCTTTTCTGGTGCCGGATTTTTTGATATTGATTGCAGGGAAAAGCCGTCTGTCGCTAATTCGCCTGTCCAGGTTAATTTCCATATTGCCCGTTCCCTTGAATTCCTCAAAAATTACTTCGTCCATGCGGCTGCCGGTTTCTACAAGGGCGGTAGAGATAATCGTCAGGCTGCCCCCTTCTTCTATGTTCCGGGCTGCGCCGAAGAAGCGTTTGGGTTTATGAAGAGCGTTGGAATCAACACCGCCGGAAAGAATCTTGCCCGAAGCAGGAACGGTTTGATTATATGCCCGGGCAAGGCGGGTAATGGAATCGAGGAGTATGACCACATCCTTTTTGTGTTCTACAAGACGCTTGGCTTTTTCCAGTACCATTTCCGTTACCTGTACATGCCTTGATGCCTGTTCGTCAAAAGTACTGGAAATAACTTCGGCACGAACTGTTCTTTCCATGTCGGTTACTTCTTCGGGGCGTTCATCAATAAGCAGAACAATAAGATACACTTCAGGATGGTTTTGGGTAATGGCATTGGCAATTTTCTGCATCATTATTGTTTTACCTGTGCGGGGCGGCGCTACAATAAGAGCCCGCTGGCCTTTCCCTATTGGACAGAACAGATTAATAATACGCTCCGAAACACCTTCGGTTATTGTTTCCAGGTCGAGTTTTCCGTTAGGGTAAAGCGGGGTAAGGTTATCAAAAGGTATACGGTTTTGGGCAATGGTAGGATCATCGTAATTAACTGTTTCCACACGGAGCATGGCAAAGAAGCGCTCCCCTTCCTTTGGGCTGCGGATTTGACCATAAACCGTATCCCCGGTTTTTAGCGCAAAGAGCCGGATTTGACTGGGACTGATATAAATATCATCAGGACCGGGAAGATAAGAATTCTGCGGACTGCGGAGAAAGCCATAACCATCGGGAAGTATTTCCAAAGAACCGTAGGCATAGATAATTCCTCCCCTTTCGGTATGAGCTTTTAAGATAGAAAAAATAACTTCTTGCTTTTTCAGGGTTACCATGTCTTCGTGAGCAATGCTGTAATTTGCTGCCAGTTCCCTGAGATCCACCATATTTAACCTGATAAGCTCGTTAATGGAAAGACGCGGTTTGCCACTGTCGTCATTCCGGGGTTCGGGTTTGCCGTAAATATCAGGCATAGAAGGGAGTTTGGGTATCGGTGAAAAAGATGTTTTATTCGAAATTACGTCATTTGTGACACCACCTGCAACGCCGCGCGAACTATCGTTTGCTGTGATTTCTTCCGTTTCGCTGTTCACTTCACCGTTTGCCTCACCGCTAGTTTCGCCGTTCTTTCCCCGCACTGAGCCTTGGCTTGGTCCAACGCGCCGCGAGTGGGCTTTGACAACTACCCGTGTACTTTCACCCTGGTTTTCTTCTTCACTCTGAGAGGTACTGGATTTAGGTTCAGTATTTTGCAGAGTATCATTTTCTTCTTCAAACCTGAGTGTCCGGGTTTTTCTCACATAGGGCATAACTTCTTCTCCATAAGGTGGTTACAAGCAATAAAATAATTCACAATAACCATGTTCTTTTATGATTTCTTTTCCAATAATTCCGTAATTTGTATTAATGCTTCTCTGGCTGCCTGAATGCGCACATTATTCCGGCTGCCTGAAAAATGAAACTCTTTCACTACAGTTGTTTTTGCTGTACCGGTAAGCGCCGCTGCTACCCGGACAGTTCCCACCGGAAAAGGCGAACCATCGCCGTCGGGACCGGCAAGACCAACAACTGATACCGCAGCATCAGCGCCGCTTTTTTCAAGCGTCCTTACGGCCATTTCCTGTGCCGTCTCTTTACTTACAGCTCCGTATGTATTAAGCGTATTCTCTCCAACTCCCAGCATTTGTATTTTTGCACTGGCAGTATAGCATACAAATGAACCCCAAAAGCAAGATGATGCTCCGCTCACCCTGGTCAGGGCATCCGCTATTAGTCCCCCTGTACACGATTCAGAAACTGCCAGGTATAAAGACCTGTTAATCAGAAACCGGACCAAATGTTCCGCAACATCGCGGAGTCCGGTGATTAACTCTTCCTCACTATCCATGTGATCTTTGCAGTTCCGCCTTTATTTCTTCGATTGGCCGGGAAAATATTTCAACTTCCCTTTCTGTACCGGTCATGCTGCATTGTCCTTCAAAAAGAACGCCATCTGCAATACGCAGCCGGGAAGCGGCTACATCCCCCTGTACCCGGGAACCGCTAAGCATATCTATTTTATCGACAGCCCGGATCTGGCCGCTAACATATCCATGTATCGTCAGAGAACTAACCGAAATATGGTCGGCGTCTACTGATGCCTCTTTGTCTACTATTAAGGCGCCGGTTGCTTCTATAGTACCCCTGAATTTCCCCTGAATGCAAAGGGTTTCTTTAAACTTTAAAAAACCGTCCATTGAAACGGTGTTGCCCAACACTATTAATCTGGCTTTCTTTTTCCCCGGTTTCATTCCTGTTCCTGTTGCAAGGATCGTCGAATCTGTTTTTCCAGTATTGTAAGGCCGATTTCATTTTTCTTCAAGTTCTCCCACTCGGTCATGGTCTTCTCGATACGAGCGTCAAGACCGGCCAGGTTTTTCCTGACCAGTTGGGATTTTTGTTTAAGGTCTTTTAAAAGATCTGCCAAATCCGGTACTTCGGTACTGACGGCGCCGGATAGTCCCAGAGCAGTTACTTTTTCTATCGTTCCATCCAAATCATCAATACTGGCAACAAAATCCAGTACATTGCTCTTCATATCGGTACTAAGTTCTTCCGCCAAAGAAAGACGTGATTCACGGGCAACAATCTGGCCAAAAAGTTCCCTGTTCCGGAGTACTGCCCTGATTCTTGCCAAAACTTCGGAAAAATTAAAGGGTTTGGTAATATAATCATCTATCCCCAATTCAAAGCCTTCGACTTTATCTTTTACATCATCCAAAGCAGAAAGCATGATGATTGGTATTTCCCGGTACTTTGGATCTGCTTTAAGAATCCTGGTTAATTCCCAACCCGACATTTTGGGCATAATATTGTCCATTATGATAAGATCGGGAAAGAATTTTTTTACCATGGCAAAGCCATCTTCGCCATTTTCCGCTTTTTCTACAACAAAGCCGAGCTTAGAGAGCATTACTTCGAAGAACTCGAGGCTAATCATTTCATCATCAATAACGAGTATCTTCTTGCGGGCACTCATTGGATCCTTCCTGTTTTACTTACTTCCAGTATAGACCTGATTATGCCGCTTAGCAAGAGCATAAAAGCAGATATACAAAAAAGAACAGCCCAAAGATCTCCCCAGACAGTATAGGGTGTACGGCTGGTCAAGAGCGGTATTTCTGCATTTAATACCGTTTCGGTAAACGGAATGGCCATTGCCAGTATCTTCCCCGAGGGGTCTATAGCACAGGTTTGGCCTGATGTAGCAGACCTTACCACTGAACGGCGGTTTTCCACAGCCCGGAATACCGACATGGCCAGATGCTGAACCTGGCTTGAAAGGCTGTTTGCCCATGAGTCATTGGTTATATTAACAATAAATTGCGCTCCATTTTGAGTAAAATCCCTTGAAATATATCCAAAACAATCTTCGAAACAAATTGGGACGGAAAAGCGCAGACGGCCTGTACGAAATACCAATTTATCTTTACCAGGTTTCCAAAAATTGGTATCGGCCTTGACCAGAGCCTGATATAACCGGGGAAAAGTCTTTTCATAGGGAAAATATTCGCCAAAAGGCACCAGGTGATTCTTCCGGTATACTTCTTTTATTTCCCCTCCTTCCAAAAGCAAGGCAGCGTTATAATCTACCCTGTCCCAGTTCCCTGATTTAGTTACTTCCAGGCGGGCATCATCATTCCCGAATAAAAAAGGAACATTTTGGACGGCCAGAAAATCCATGAGTTCTTTTACTGCAGTATATGATTCGGCATTATCCCGATAAGTAAGGTGCCAGAAAATTCTGTGCGTTACCGCTGTTTCCGGCCAGACTACCAGTTCAGTCGCCGGTTCCTGTTCAAGCGCTTTAACAGAAAGGTTTTTAAGGGTTGTCAGAATACGTTTCGTTTCGGCTGCATCACTTTTCCATGGATTGGCGTTTTGCTGGATAAGGGCTATTTTTGCAGAATCGGCATTTTCAGAATAATTACTTTGCATTAGACCAAAGATCAACGATCCGCCCAGAGCTCCCAGCCAGATTGCTGCAGCAAGCCGTTCACGATAGAAAAAATTGCGGTTTTCCGCCGCTCCCAGGTATACCGAAGGAAACAAAACTAGCGCCGACACACCCCAAACTCCAAAAACTGAAGCAATCCCTATAAGCGGAGGAAATTGCCACTGGGTGTATCCGGTAATCCCATAAGGGAAACCCAAAAACCCTTTTGTTTTTATATATTCATAAGAAAGCCAGAGCAGCCACTGGAGTATAAAGCCTTTTCGGGGGTAGAGTATCTGTGCCAGTTTAAGAAGAGGAAAAAGAACCGCCATATACCCAAGGTGAAGGATAGACGCAAATAATCCGCTCATAGGATGAAAAGCTCCCAACCAGGGAAGAAAGAGCCGATAGGTTGTATAACCGTAAAGAGCGCCCCATAAAGATGAAACCGCCAAACTCCCTAAAATCTTTTTGGCATTTAACAAAGATTTATTTTTTATTGAAGGATCAAACCCGGTATTGCGTAATACCCGGAAAACCGGAACATAAGCAATCCAGGCCAGGACAGGCAGCCCGTAACTAAACAGAGGATTGGGAAAAGAAGCTGTAAAGAGCAAGGCTCCGATAAGAATGACTGCTGTATTAATTAGAAAGGACTTCATTTAATCCGGATAATGCGGGGATTTTTCAGCATTTTTAACTGGCAGATTCCATACCGCCTGACGCAGTTCTTTTCCAGCCCTGAATGCAGCAATTCCATGGGAAGAAACCGACACCGCCTCGCCGGTTTTGGGATTACGCGCTTTTTGCCTTCCCTTGCGAATTCTGATTTCAAAAGTACCAAAACCCCGCAACTCTATTATAGTTCCCTGCGTTAGTGCATCTTTTATCTCTTCCATAGCAAGATCAATCGCAGTTTTTATATCCTTGCGGTTTATTCCTGTTTTTTCATAGATCGAGTCAATAATTGTTTCTTTAGTGATTTTTCTCCCGGTCATCACACACCGCCTCCTGGCGGTGAACTATTATAATTTCCTTGCGCTCGCGGGCCGAAGGCACGCATGCACACACCGCCTCCTGGCGGTGAACTATTATAATTTCCTTGCGCTCGCGGGCCGAAGGCACGCATGCACACATCGCCTCCTGGCAGAGATCTACAATAAGATCATGTACAAGCATCCAAAAGATCGCTTGCGCAGAAAAAATTACTGAGCTGCTTTAAGTGTATTGTACAAACGCTGCATCCGCGATTTCTTGCGTGCGGCTGCATTTTTTTTGATTATTCCCTTGCGTGCGGCTGAGTCGATTTTTTTTATCATGTCTTTCAACGCTAATTCCGCCTCGCCGGTTTCTTTTTTACGGGCTAAAAGAACAAATTTCTTTGCACTGGTTCTGACTGAACTTTTTACCGCCTTGTTCCGTTTTCTGCGTTCTTCACTCTGGCGATGCCGTTTTTCCGCAGATCTGACTTTACTTGCCAAAAATAACCTCCAATTTTATTCGCAGTAGGGTTAAATACCCAAGAACTCGCTATCGTGAGGGAGCTTTAGGGCGAAAAAAACCTTGTAACACTTACGATACATTGGGTAGTAACCCCACAGTTAAATAATTTCCTTACAGAACGAACTTCCTTGCAAATCAAGCAACGATTACAGATACCTCGCCCTTCAGTGCGAGGAGGTTCATTTAAAGTCCGATGGCCGTCTTTCGAGCCGTTTACACTTTTCGCATTCGGCCTGGTTTTTTACCTTACCGTTTTCAAAGATTGTCTTCATTTTAATTTCGCCCCCGCAGGAACACATAAATTTCTGGGTAGCGCTCGATGTACGTGAGTTTTTACTGGCCTGGGCCATGGTATTCTCCTTGGTAATTTGGTTAACCAATACATACTATGGAATGGCCATTCATGTCAAGACACGATGTCAAGAAGTGCCACTGTCCATGGTAGATGACAACTATTGGCATGGCAAGTAAAACAAAAAAACGCATTTGTCAATAAGAAAAAATAAAAAGGGAAATAATAACAAAAAAAATTGGATTTTTGTCTGAAACAAGTATATATTGATTTCAGGAGTCGGGTAATTAATGAGAATAACAACCCGTGGCCGTTATGCACTTCGGGCTTCTCTTGCACTGGTACGAATACAAAATCTCTTGTCTTATAATAAACTATCGGGCGTTAGTGAACATTCTCATATTTCAATAAATCAAATATCAGAGGAAGAGCAAATATCTTCCGTTTTTCTTGAGCAAATTTTTTTTAAACTTAGAAAAGCAGGTATTGTAACTTCAGTCAGAGGGCCGGGAGGCGGTTTTCAATTTGCCAAATCCCCGGATACAATTACCATAAAAGAAATTCTGGAAGCTGCCGGTGAAGAACTGAATGTTACAGACTGTGATAAGAATGCCAAAACCTGTAGAGTTACCGGAAAAAGATGCTCGAGTCATGCTGTCTGGGAAGATGTTACAAAAATCCTGGACAACTATTTTAGTAAAATGACTTTGTCCATGGTGATGGACCGGAATACCAAATGATTCTGCAAAAACCCCCAATCTGCCGAACTGAACGCATCGGTACAAACAATCTCATATTGGTATAAGAAGGATTATCCATTTAGCACATTTCGAACCATGTTACCCCGCATGACGGAGAATCTGCTCTGAGCGGGAACACCGGTCGTGGCTGTAGTTGACGGACGCTCTGGCGTCGCTGCCGTTTACGCACGCCGAAAGTTCCCGTCAGGTCAGACTTCTCCTCCTGCAGGGCAAGCATATTCACGTAAATGCTTCATGGATAATCCAATTCAAACCAGTATGACAATAATGGTCACAATGTGTTTAGTGCAGCACGATGAGGTTTTCATCCAGGTTCGAGCCCAGGGCACTTGCCCACCCCTTTCCAGGTAATATTCCAGTTAATTAAATATCAGGTTCAGCGATAGATAGATGTTTTGTCTATTTATATTAAGGGTAAGAAATCCCAGCCCTTTTTTCAGCATTCATATCAGCTACTTGTATGACCGGCACAGCGGCAGATTGGGCAATCTACTGCTTAGCATCTGTCATACCATGATCTGGAATAGTGCCGGGAAAGGGTGAGGCAAGCGTCCTGGTGAGAACTTCTGGAGTTCCCCGACAAACAGACCAGCGAACAATAGAAGTATTAAGGGTATTAAAGCCCAGTAGCTAAACAACATCTTTATTACCAAAACAACTTAAAAGATATGGTGTTTAGCTACTGGGAGGCTGGTTTGTCGGATTCATCCAGGTTCGAGCCCAGGGCGTTTGCCTCACCCTTTTCCGGTTTTAATTCAGATACTGCGTATGACAGATGCTCAGGGTATCCTAATAAAAAAATCGTTCCAAATCCAGCAGAACTTGATCAAATTCCTTAAATGAGGTTTTGGTTTCCGGCAAGGATTCCAAAAAAGCTTTCCCATAGTATTTATGAAGGAGCCTTCCATCCAAAACAACTATTGCACCATAGTCGGACGAATTTCGCATTAACCGCCCAAAACCCTGCTTGAATTTTATTACCGCATCGGGCAGCGATAATTCTGCAAAAGAATTATGGCCTGAGTCTTCCAGATATTCCCGGCGAGCTTCAAACACTGGGTCTTTAAGAGTTCTAAATGGAAGCCTGCAAAGTATCAACAAGCGCAGGGTTTCTCCCGGAGCATCAACTCCTTCCCAAAAAGAATCGGTTCCGAAAAGTACGCTGGTCTTATCTTCCAAAAAGCGCTGTAAAAGACGTGTTCTGTCATCATTCCCCTGTTTAAGGCATGTTATTCCTTCGCTTTCCAGTAACGGAGCAGCTTCTTCATAAACGCTGCTTAAAGCCTGGTACGAAGTAAAAAGAACCAGGGCCGATCCTCCCGTCAGCCGTACTAGTTCGGTAACAGCATGATTTGTAAAAGGCTGAAATGCCGAAGAGTCCGGCAGGGAAGCATCTGTAGGAACTGCCAGAAGAGTTCTTTTATTGTAGGGAAAAGGCGAAGGAAATACCCCGCATAAAAATTCCCGGTTTGCCAAAGCTGCTCCCGTTCGCTGTGCCCAAAAGTGAAAAGAAGCTTCGGTTTTTTCTGCATTGTATTCAACCCAACCAGTACTTAAAGTTGCAGAAACACAAACCACTGTTTTATTTGCTTCAAAAAGAGCTTCTTTTAGTGAAGCAGCAATACTTACCGGAGTAACGGTAAATGTTACCCATGGATCATCACGATAACTACTGTTACGTTCAAGCCAAAAAACGTTGCTGTTATCATCAGTCTTTTTTATATCAAGACCAAATTTCAGAAAAGTTCCGCAAATTTCTGCCGTAGATTCAAAGCGCCGCAGTATTGCTTTTATTTCCCAAATTGTTGAATATTCCGCCGGACTCGAAGAGCGCCGCGGATTTTCGTTTGTACTGTTCTTTTCCGGATCTTCTTCATCTGCAAGTTTAATCACAGTACTTATCTGATCAATAAGTGTGCGAATGGCTTTTTGCATCTTTTCCAAAGGCTGCCTTAATGTTCCCAAAGGATCGGCATCTGTTTCTTTTTTAAAGCGAAAGAGTCCTTCATCACCGCAAAGGGCCAGCGCCGCTGCATCAACCTGAACTATTGCGTCCCGTACCCCGGAAATAGCTTTTGGGATTCCTCCCGGCAAAGCGGCAAACATTCCGGGCAGAGTGAATAACAGCCCTGTTTCCATTGTCCTTCGTTTCCGGTACAGGCGGCTTAACGAACGATTTATTCCCAAACGGTTCCAGCCTTTGGAAAAAAAAGAAGTCGCAGAATCTTCAATGTTATGAGCCTCATCAATAATCACTCTGGAAAAAGGAGGAAGCACCACTGCCGATTCATATCCCGCACCTTCGTGACGGGCTGAAAGATCAGCAAAAAGAAGATGATGATTTACCACAAGGATCCTTGCATCAGCAGCTTCTTTTCGGAGTGCCATAAAAAAACAATGTCCCTGGCGGTTACAGTGTATGCCCGGGCAGGTATCGCTTTCGCTGCAAAGCCGGAACCAGAGAGAAGGTGAAGGAAGAAAAGAAAGATCGGAACGGCTGCCGGTATGGGTTTGATCTGCCCATTCACTAATGGAACGAAGTTCTTCATATTCCGAATTGTCAAGAGGCGGTTCTGTCAGTGCTTCGGCTAGCCGCCTTCTGCAAAGATAGTTGTTTCTTCCCTTAACCAGTACACATTTTACATTTTTTCCCATGGCCGAAAGAACCAGTGGAATATCTTTTTCGTAAAGCTGCTGCTGCAGTGTAATTGTAGCTGTGGAAATAATAACTCGTTCATCGCAGGCAATGGCAAATTCCACTGCCGGAAGAAGGTAGGCAAAAGATTTCCCTACTCCGGTTCCCGCTTCAGCGGCAATTACAGCATCTTCGTTAAATGCCCGGACAATCAGCCGTACCAAGCCGAGTTGAGCATCTCTGCGTTCATAGCCTGGGAGTTTTCCGGCTATGTCTTCTTCCAGTGCTGTACAGAGAAGATTGGCATCCATGTACAATTACCCCGGTATTACAGCAAAGCGGATTGGCTAAGATTCTTTGCCGCATCCTTTCCAGCAAATATTTCTACCAGCGTAACAGCAAAGGTTACGGCAGTGCCAGGACCGCTGCCTGTAACAAGGTTTCCGTCAACAACTGTCTTTTCTGCAAGCCACTTTCCGCCCACAGCATTTTTTTCCATACCGGGATAACAGGTGAATTTTTTTCCTTCCAGCAGACCCAGGGGAGCAAGAAATACTGCCGGAGACGCGCAAATTGCTGCGACGGTCTTTCCTGCGGCATTCATTGCTTTATAAAAGTTTCCCGCCGCCGCGCAGGCTGCCAGGTTGGAAGCGCCGGGCATACCGCCCGGAACAAACACTCCATCCCAGGAAGCAGCATTCAGTTGTTCCGACTGTTCCAGGTCTGCAATGGTGGTATCCGCAGCAATGGTTATATTATGAGCGCCCCTAACCATTTTTTCTGCTGTTATTGCAGCAATGGTAACTGTTATGCCAGCCCTGCGCAAATAGTCTATGGGCGTAACCGCCTCTACCTCTTCAAAACCTTCTGCCAAAAAGGTAAGTACTTTTTTCTGCATAAATTTTCCTCCGTAAAACGTATCGTAAAATTACACTTTCTGGTATTATAATACAAAGGAAAATAAAATGGGTAGAATCATTACTTTTGGAGAAATAATGCTGCGTTTTGCTCCGGAAGGCTATTACCGTTTTGTTCAGGCCGCAAGTTATGGCGCTACGTTCGGCGGAGGCGAGGCAAATGTTGCAGTGTCCCTGGCAAACTTCGGCATGGATGTTTTTTACGTAACCAAACTCCCCAAACATGAAATAGGTCAGGCTGCGGTAAACAAACTACGTGAGTTCGGAGTTGACACTTCCTTTATTATCCGCGGTGGGAACAGGGTTGGAATTTACTTTTTGGAAAAAGGCGCTTCACAGCGGTCTTCCAGGGTAATTTACGACCGCGCCCATTCTGCCATTGCCGAGGCGGAGCAATCGGATTTTAACTGGAAGGAAATCTTTAAAGATGCTTTGTGGTTTCATTTTACCGGTATTACACCAGCCCTGTCCGACAACGCGGCAGCAATTGCCCTAGATGCATGCAAAACGGCAAAAGAAGCGGGAATTACCGTATCCTGTGATCTAAACTACCGGAAAAATCTCTGGTCCCGGGAAAAAGCCGGTAAAGTAATGGGCGGCCTCATGGAATATGTAGATATTTGCATAGCCAACGAGGAAGATGCTTCTGATGTTTTTAATATTAAAGCGGAAAACACCAATGTTACCTCCGGAGTTTTAAGCCGCGAAGGATATGTAGAAGTTGCAAAAACACTCGCTGAACGCTTTCAGTTTAAAAAGGTTGCCATTACCCTTCGGGAATCGATTTCCGCCAACGACAATAATTGGGCGGCTATGCTCTACTGCAACGGCAGCCCGTATTTTTCCAAAAAATACCCTGTCCACATCGTAGACCGCGTAGGCGGCGGCGATAGTTTTGCCGCAGGTCTTATCTACGGAATGCTGAATGATATGGAACCCCGGAAAAACCTTGAATTTGCAACAGCAGCAAGCTGCCTTAAACATACCATTGAAGGAGACTTTAACCAGGTTTCCGTGGACGAAGTAACCAAACTGGCGGATGGCGACGTATCCGGCCGGGTACAGCGTTAGGCAATGCGGCCGCTCCGGGTTCATAAATATAAATTGAATTTTTCTCTTCTTAATGCTATGCTAATCCCATGAAATCAGTTCTTATTGTTGAAGAAATGCCTTCGTTCCGGGAATACCTGAAAACAAAACTCGAAGATAATAACATAGAAGCCGCTCTGGCCATAAACGGATTGGACGGTATTTCCAAACTAAGAAATACCATGCCCGATCTTTTGGTTGTTGATTATAACCTGAACCGTCAGGGGTGTATGGAACTACTTAAGCAAAAAAGAGCCAGTGCCGGACTTGCTCCCATTCCGGTAATCGTTACTGCCCAGCAGCTTGATCAGAAAAAAATTCTGGACCTGGTACCCTACAATGTTAAAAAGGTTTTTACCAAGCCAATAAAAACCGATGCTCTTTTTACCACCATGCAGGAATTGCTGGGAGTTACTTTTGCCATTGATACAAGCCCGGGCATTGTGGAAGTACATGTAAACGAAGACATAATCTTTGTCGAAATTACCGAAGGGTTTAACCGGGACAAACTGGATCTCCTGCGCTATAAGATTACCGAACTAATGGAACTCTACCAGATACGAGTACCCAAGGTAATTATTATGATAAGCGGTTTCAGCCTAAAACCATCCGATGTTCCGAATCTGGTAAAACTTTTAAACAACATACTAAGGGCATCACAGGCAGCACAGAGAAATATCAGAATTCTGACCAAAGATGATTTTTTAAAAAACTTCATAAACGAACAAAAAGACTATAAAGACATAGAAGTGGTAAGCAAGCTCCAGTATGCCCTGGACGGGTTATTAAAAGAGCTGAACAAGGTTGAAAACGGCGAAAAACAGGCAGTACTCATGGGTGATAAGGTATTGTCCGCCGGAGAGAGCAAGGGCGAATCCATTCAGCTCCGTTTTGACGGAGAAGTCCGTTTTAGTTTGGAAGATGTAAAAGAAAGCCTCCATGGTCTTTCCATTGCCGCAGTAGACGATGATGAAACTATCCGTGAACTGATAAAACATACCTTCAGCGGCTTTGACATAGACCTTAGCTTTTTTCCCGACGGAGCGGAATTTACCGAATCACTGGACAATTCCAGCTACGACTTGATTTTGCTGGATATAGTAATGCCCCGGGCAGACGGTTTTGCAGTGCTCAGAGAACTGAGTTACAGGAATATAAGTGTTCCCGTGATCATCCTTTCTGCGGTGAACCAGCGCGAAACAGTGATCCGGGCATTCCAGATGGGAATAAAAAGCTATCTTACCAAACCCCTTAAACCGGCGGATATTTTTAAAAAAGCGCTGGAAATACTTAAGGTTAATTTTTAGTTATGACGGAAGAAACCGGGAAAACAAACGCCGATTCATCTTTTCGGCTTCAAAGTACTTATTATCATTTTTTTAAAAATTCTTCAACCGCAATGGCTATTGCAGACAAATGGGGAATCATTGTGGAAAGCAATGACAGTTTTACCGAATTAATCAATTTTCTTTCGGGAAATCCCATAAGCAATAAAAACAATACATCACGCCTGGATTCTACTTTTGACTTTCTGCCAATACATGATGCAATTCGTTTTTCCAACCTCCTTTCCAAATTGGCAGATGATGATGCCGGTTCAATGGATTTTAAAACCCCATACCGGGACAAAAATAATGCGATTCACTGGTTCAAAATCCATGCATGGAAAATGAAAATGGATCCCAGGATTGATCTTTCCGGCCGCGGAAATTTTATTGGTTTTATTATGAATGATGAAACCGTGGAAGTCGAGGCGGAAGAAAAACTCCATGATGAAATGCGAATCGCCGAAAAAGCAATGGAAGCAAAGAGCAGCTTTCTGGCTACAATGAGCCACGAAATCCGCACTCCTATCCAGACCATTATGGGAATGACAGAATTACTAGAAGATACCAGCCTGAACAGGGAACAAAACGAATATACCCAACAGATAAAATTCTCCGCAGATGTATTGCTTTCTCTGGTAAACGATATTCTGGACTATTCCAAAATTGAAGCGGGAAAAATGGACGTGGAAAAAATTCCATACTGTCCCGCCGAAACAATTGAACAGTCTGTAAAAATGCTATCCCAGGAAATGGAAAAGAAAGGAATAAAGCTGATACTGCAACTGGAAGCCGCTGCCCGCAGAAGCATTATTGGAGACCCGGGGAAATTCCGGCAAGTGCTGATCAACCTGACAAAAAATGCCATTAAATTTACACCCGAAGGATCAATTACAATCGGCGCTTCTGTCGCTTTGGGAGATGAACACATCAGAACCATTACAATCTCTGTGGCGGATACCGGTATCGGAATTCCAAAGGAAGCCCGGGAAAAACTCTTTACTACCTTTATGCAGGCCGATTCATCGCACACCCGGCGCTTTGGCGGCACCGGTCTGGGTCTGGCTATTTCCCGAAGTATGGTGGAATTGATGAAAGGAACCATTGAGATGATTCCCAATCCGGGAAGCGGTTCCATTTTTCGTTTTACAATTCCCGCGGAAGAAGCAGACCCGGATGCTGTAATCGAAGAAGCAACGGAAAACAACATACAGATACAGGGCAATATTCAAGACGGCAGCACAGAAACAAACACTGAAACAAGTTTGGCAGATTTGATCGTTCCTGCCGAAAAACAAAAAACCAATACAGCAGCGGAATTCCTTTTTTCCGAAAAAGTAATGATTGTAGAAGATCACCCGGTAAACAGGCAGCTTTTTGTTTTAATTATGGAAAAACTCGGCATACAAACAGTCCAGGCCGAAGACGGGCAGGATGCGCTGGAAAAAGCCGATTCTTCTCTGGACTTGGTTTTTATGGATATTCAGATGCCCCGGATGAATGGCTATGAAGCGGCAGCAGAACTTCGTAAACGGGGTTTTACAAAACCGCTGATTGCCGTTACCGCCAGTGTACTGGCGGAAGAAAAAAAACTCTGCTATGACGCAGGTTTTGACGATATACTTCCCAAACCTTTCAAAAAGCCGGATATTGAAGCAACAATTCGTAAATGGACATACCCGGAATTGGCCGGTCAATCAACAAAAAACAATTTATCTTCCGGGATTATAGCCAATCTTTCTCCTGTACCGGCAGAATATGCAGCAGATACAACTAAAAATGCCCAGGTATTTAACCGGGAAGAACTCCTGGATACTTTTATGAACAATGCAGAAAGCGCCAAAACCCTGCTATCTCATTATTTGGAGCGCAGCGCCGAACAACTGAAAAACCTGCCGGTTTTAACAAAGGAAAAAAACTGGGAAGAAGCTCACCGTTCTGCCCATTCCATCAAAGGCAGCGCCAGAACTCTTTCAGGAATGGAATTGGGAAATGCCGCCGCTGTAATGGAAACTGCATATAAGCAGGTTGATATCAATATAATTGAATCCTCTATGCCGGTTCTTTACGAAGCGTTTAAACGCTTTAAAAACGCCGCAGAGGAGTTTTTACAGGCATGAATGAACACAACGGCCGGGAAGGGTTTTCCTGTTTGCATACCCACACGGTTTTTTGCGACGGAAAAACCGATATAGCAGCAATGTGCGAAGCTGCCTTTGCCAGGGGTTTTGCATCACTTGGCTTCAGTTCCCATGCTCCCATAACAAAAAAGACCGGAATAACTTCAGTTTGGCACATGAAGGAAGAAAAGCTCGACGAGTATATTGATACAGTGCTACAGGCCAGAAAACACTGGAAAGGAAAACTATCAATTTATTTGGGTCTGGAAGTTGATTATATCGAAGGCTATTGCAGCCCTGTAGACGCCGACATCCGGGCGCTGCCGCTGGATTATAACATTGGATCGGTTCACTATCTTATTTCACCAAAAACCGGAGAACCCTATAATATCGACGAATATCCGGAAAACTTCGGCAATGTACTGACCGAATTCGGCAATGACAGCAGAGCCCTTTGTGAAACCTATTACAACACCTACAACAACATGGTAAGGGACGGAGGTTGTGATATTTTGGGGCATTTAGACATAATTAAAAAGAACAACGAACGGTATGCGTTCTTTGACCCGCAGGAAAGCTGGTACAAAGAATGCCTTGTTACAACGGCCGACTTGATTGCCGCCTTCCGTGCCGAAGCAGAAAAAACCGGCATGGCAACTGGCAGTGATCATGTGCCGGTTGTAGAAGTAAACACCGGCGCCATGATCCGGGGATATACCGCCGAACCATACCCTTCTGTTGATATGATCGCCCTGCTTGCCGAACGGAACATTCCCCTTGTTCTGAATGCCGATGCCCATACGCCAGATCATCTGGGAGGTAAATACGCGGAAGCGCTGCAATGTATGCAGCAATCGGGACATTCCACAATGGTGTTCTTTGAAGGCCGGCAAAACGGAAAAGCTCTCTGGCGGGAAACAGCGGTGTAACTGTTGTTTTACATAGTTTCGTGCAGCAGCGTAATTTCATCGACTATAGCTTTTTCAACAAAATTATTAAGCGACATGTGCCTTTTTTTTGCAAGAATGGCTGTCTTTCGATGAAGTTCCGGGGACAACCGGACATTAAATCTCCCGGAATAAGGTTTTTCAGGCTCTACACCTTCTTCTTTACACCAGGCGATATAATCATCAATAGAATCTTTAAAAGCCCGTTCTATCTCTTTAACCGTTGTACCCTGAAAAGTAATTACATCTCTGGTATTGATAATGTCACCGTGAAAAATTTTTGCCTGTGAATCATATTCTACCGTACCAAGGTATCCTTTATACTCCATCATAACGTACCCCCGCATTTTCAAGAAATTTTCGAACTGAATTCACAGTGTGCTTTTTATTCATAGTTTAATGGTACTAAGAAATGATACTATTGTCACGGATCCCACATTGCACTTCTTACCTCTGCCTTATTTGGGGCAGGCAAACGATACAACGTTACGGAAAAACGGTGTCAGATTACCAATGCATTTACAACGTTAATGAGGCTCCCCGAGGCAAGGTAGCTGCTTTGCAGCATTAGAAATCGGGGCATCCTGTAAGCCTTGCTTTATCTGCCAGGGAGCCTCGTTCGAGAGGAAATTTATTATACCGTCTGGTTTAATACCTAACACTCTCATGCTCTGATTCCTTTCAGCCGCTGCAAGCAGCGGGGTATTAAACCAGACTTTCGAATAAATTCTTAAGCATTAAACCCAATCGGTTTTGTTTCAGGCGGTTTTTCTATAAGGTTATTCAAGGCAATGATGATCTGCTCAATTGTCTTTTCTTGTTTAGAAAATTTATAGTCGGTATTTTCAATGTAAATCATAAGCAGTTTCCGCAATTCTGCTATTTGGTCATTTGTATCGCTTTTGGCAAGTACATAATGCCTTAATTTAACAAAAGCACGCATGATATTGATGTTGACGCCGATTGCACGTTCAGAATTTATAATACTGGATAGCATCGAAACCCCTTGCTCTGAAAAAGCATAGGGTTTGTATTTTCTGGTGTCTTTATTAAAGATCACAATTTGTGATCTTAGATTTGCCCATTCTTCATCAGTTAATTGGAACATAAAATCTGATGGGAAACGTCCAATATTACGTTTTACCGCCTGGTTTAATGATCTCAATTCAACTCCATATAATCCGGCTAAATCACTGTCAAGCATAACCTTCTGACCGCGGATTTCATAAATCATGTTTTGTATTTGTATTAATGTTCTTGCCATACCACCCTCTGTAAATTCATATTTTTTACTCATAAATTTCCCCCATTATTACATACAGGGTATTGCGCTTTGTTGTGCTTGTATAGTTTGTTATATTAGGGCAAAAATGAACATAAAAAGAGGGGATAAAATAATTTTCTTTGAAGATAACGGAAAATATTTTTTACAAAATTCTGCTTCAATTGCTATAAAAGCATTGGAAGACTTTCAGAATATCATGAAAAACGAAGCAGCAAGAGCAGGGTTTAATGATCACGATGATGTCGTAAAATATATAAAGTCCCTCAGAAAAATGAGAAAAAAATAATATGTAAATAATGATAGATGCCAATATTATAATATTAGGGACATTGATGATTTACCAGTGTTGGCAAATGCGATAGAAGCAAATGTCGATCTATTGGTAACTGGAGATAAGGATTTTAATGAAATAAGAATTAATAAGCCAAAAATAATGAACCCGAGAAAATTTTTGGAAAAATATTAAAAATGATAAAAACCGGTAACCTTCGCCGCCGAAGGTTACCGTAATAACAATATTTACAGCGATTCTATCTGGAAATCCTTCCATATGTTCGCGGCTTTGTATGCGGCCACAGAACCCGAAGGCACACGCAAGGTAATGAAGGATTTATCTATTTCATTAAAAACCGCCCTTCCATTTCCAGCAAAAACTACTGGTCTGACTGCTTTATTGGTAATCTCTTCCAAAGCCACGCATCCCAAGAA
>WRIB01000047.1 GCA_009782955.1 Treponema sp.
GTATTTTATATACAGACATTTTCCGTCTGATAGCAGGAACCAGCTTTTGAATCCGCCCCTTAGCGCCGAAGCGTTTAGCGCTTTGCCTTTTTTGGAACCTCTTTTTTTACAGGTAGTAGAAAGCTACCCAAAACTATCAAAAATAAACGAAGTAAAAACCGGAGAAGAGTATAGTCTGGAATTTACTCTTAAGCCGGGGTACGAGTTAATCTACGGCTGGTATACCGACATGGGAATAAAAGCCAGCCGGGATTCTTACCCCGGAAGAAAAGACCTGTACCACATAACCATGCCAAAGTTAAAACCGGGTAACTATACATTAAAGTTATGGATAAATAAAACCGGAAACCGCTTAGGTGAATACAGCGGCGAATTTGGGTTTGTGGTAAAGTAATTAACAAAGAGCAATGAGGAAAGAGGAATGAGAAATAAACATTTTGTTTTACTTTTTATTTGTGTCGTTTTGGCACCAAAAGCTTTTCCGCAAACTATTGTACCAGTAAGCCGGGCAGTCGAATATTATATCCACGATTCGGTTGATAATATCGGAAATCTGTACATAAAGGCTTGGTGCGAGCTTCCTTCTGTATTAACCTTTGTAAACGGCGATGGTTCTGTAACGATTTGTTCTTCCGATGCAAAAACAACCTATATTTACGAGTATGATATCAATCTTAAAGAGCAAAAAACCGTACATTTTGAAAACGAGCTTGGCCAGTTAGGCGCTTTTGCCAAAGACGATGACGGAAACTATTACTTTTTTTATGGCAGTCGAACCACCGACAGAAATGCCGAAAATATGGCAATTGTGAAATATGATCCGGAAGGAGAAAAACTAAATACCTTTAAATTAAATGCATTCGCCCTTAATAGTTTTGGCGGAATAAAAATACCGTTCGATGCGGGAACCTGCAGACTTGAAATGTCCGGTTCCATGTTAGTTGTCTATTTTGCACGAGAGATGTTTAGCGGACACCAGGCATCGTATGGTTTTGTACTGGATAAGGATACTTTTGAAAGGATTGACCGGGGACAAGTAGCCAACAACAAACGTGAATTATCGGGCAATAACATAATACCATACGTCAGCCATTCTTTTAACCAGTTTGTTCTTCCTATTGAAAACGGTTTTGTTTTTGCAGACCATGGGGACGCATTCCCAAGAAGAGCGTTTACCTTTGCCAAATTTCAGAATGGAGCAATTACCAGGCGAGTACATGCATTTGGTTTTCCCGGCACAAGAGGCCAAAACGCTACCTATGCCGAAATGGGCGGTTTGGCAAAAACCCAGTCTGGCTATATCTTTGCCGGTGCTTATGGGGTACAAATAAACAATCCCAGAAATCTGTTTGTGCTTACATTCGACGAAGAGATGACTAAATGTTCTGCACCAATTTACCTGACAAAATATACAAGAAACGACGGACATACAGGGCATCCAAAAATCGTTGCACTGGATTCAGGCCGTTATCTATTATTATGGGAATTGTTTAAGTTTTCTACTCAATCTGCAAACAGCATAGTAAGTCAAAGGACAGAATACCTTTCTACCTGGATGCTGATAATTGACGAAACCGGCAAAGCTGTTTCCGAACCCCAGGAACTAAAGGGAGTCCGTCTGAACATGAACGATGTGTTGCGTTACAACCGGCACAATGGAAAGGTATACTGGGCGATTAATGATACCAGTGCATCAATTACTGTTTATGCGATGGATATAACAGAGAACAGAGGGCAGTGAGGAATGTGTAGCATTGCTGTCGCCATGTGTCATATAAGATAACATAGAAAAAGGTGACTCCATGATTAAACGATGGTATTTACTAATGCTTCTCTTTGCCTTGTTACCGGTCTTCTGTGACCATGCTCAAGGCAGGCCGCCGGCAGAAGTAAACGTACCTGAATTGAACAGCATTGCAGATAGCAATCTATCCGCCGGGGCTGTTTCCGGCCTGTTGCACTCCTTCTCCCCTCTGGCTCAAATATACCTTAACCATCTGGGTTTGCAGGACAAAAACAACAATGGAACAATCGACAAAGACGCAGGCGAAGGCTACGAGGAATTTATCGCCAAATACGGCAATGCCGACACTGGCTTTCATGCAAACGGCATTATCCATGGTGCAGGCAACGGAAAACTGGAAGAACCGGAAATAATCAATCATTATTACCTGCATATTCGTTTTAACCCCGATTTTGAAGAAGAAACCGCCGCCATCGAAAATGCGGTAAAAGCATACATATACGCCAATAATTTACCTCTGGTCTGGCTGGATGATGAGCAAGGCACGGCAATGAATGCTGTAAACCGCATATTGGGCGCAGGGTGGCAGAATAAAAAACTGACGGAAGACGAAACAGTAAGTATGTTTCAGCAGGTAACGAAAGCAATGAATATCAGGGGATTGTTTGGAATTCCAAATAATACCGGTTATTATCTGCTGCCGGAACTCATTGACAAAAAAGCCGGGTATTGTTTTGAGGTTGCCCAATTCGGTTTCTGGTTCTTTTCGCAGTTGAATATCAATGTTATTGTTGTAGCCGCTGCATTAAATCCGTCTTTGGTTCATGGCGTGGTTAAATTGAATAATTCAAATACAATAATAGATTATTTCGGGACAAGCAATACTTACAAAGTTCCTGTTAATCAATGGAAAAATTTAAATCCAATACTATCAATCGGTGAATATTACGCTGTCGAGGCCAGAAGAAAAAAAAGCATAGGCGACGCGGAAAAATCAGTTATATACTATAAATATAATATCTCGAACATATGTTACCTAATGGAGTTATATGCGGACAGCCCAAATCGTAATGACAGAGAAATAATCGCTCTTGGTGAGTTTTTTTTGAACAATACAGATATTCCCGGAATGATGGTTTCTACAGATCACCAAATTGGCGAATGGAAAAACCATTTTGCATATATGCTATCGATACTCGTGGAAAGTTACAGCGCAACCGGGAATCGTAATGGGTTCAACAATATAGAGCGTCTGTTTAATCAATATTACAGTGACGATCCTAAAGTCAAACCTTTCCTGGATTATTACAGGTTTTGATCGTTGCCTTCACGTAATCAAAACTTTAAAAATACTTTTTAAGCGCTTTACCTCAACTACATTTCCAGAATAATTTCGTTTTCTGCACATAGTATGGATGCGGGAATGTAATTGCCTTCTACTGCTGTTCCGTTAACGGTTAGCTTCCTGCATCCGCTTTCGCGGCCTTCGGGATTTTGTACCTTTATATTGAGTTTGCTTCCGCGGAAAACTTTTTCTATTGTAAAACCTTTCCATGATGCCGGAATAGCGGGCGACAGCTCCAGCCCGTTAATGTCCGGCCGGAGTCCCAAAATTCCCTCTACACAGCCTACCATAACCGTGCTGGCCGTACCTGTAAGCCAATGCACATGGCTGCGTCCCTCGAAGGGACTGTCTGCGCTTTCTGTAAATTGAGAGTACACATACGGTTCAACAAGGCGTGTTTCCGCAATGCCGTTCTGTGCGGCGGGACAGCTTTCCAGATAATATTCAAACGCCCGCTCGCCCCGTCCAAGCCGTGCTTCTGCCAGAATCAGCCAACCTTGCGATTGCAGGAAAATACCGGCGTTTTCTTTTGTTGACGGATTAAACAGCAGCGCCAGCGCACCGTCAAATGCATGTTTCCGGTACGGAGGGGTCATCAATCGTGCGCCGTATTTTGTGTTAAGCTGTTCATGAACCAAATCCATTACGGCCTTGCCCCGCTCGTCCCCGGCAAAACCGCTGATCACCGACCAGCTTTGCGGGTTAAGCCAGATGTTGGCTTCCGGGTCACCTGGTTTACCCACCACGACATCGTTCTCGGTAATCCCGCGTACAAAACGATCGGTGTCCCAACAGCGTTCTTCAATAATTTTGCCGAAACGCGCCTTTAATACTTCCATTTGCGTTTCCGTTGCAGTGTCTTTTCTGTACTGCGCAAAGCGTATCATTATTTCGCATGCATAATACAGCTGGAACGCCACAAACACCGATACGCCGTTTGCTCCCAGCCTTAGGCAGTCGTTCCAGTCGGCATGCAGCCCTGCGGGTAGGCCGTGTATTCCCAGGTGGTTTAACGAAAAATCGATGGCTTTTTTAAGATGTTCAAACAAGGTATCTTCGCCCTTGTCGGCATAGGGGATTACTTCGTCCAGCAGTGCGCTGTTCCCTGTTTCGGCAATGTATTTCCATACCGTGGGGAACAGCCACAGTGCATCATCGGCACGGTAGGATGGATGCCCCGTTTCTTTGCGATAAGATTCGTCTTCCGGTTTATCTTCGCGGCCTGGGTTATGGCTGTATTTTACCAACGGCAGAGCGCCGCCATGGTTCACCTGTGCGGAAACCATAAATTTAAGTTTCTCAACAGCCATTTCCGGATCCAGGTGAATGATGCCCTGAATGTCCTGTACCGTATCGCGGTATCCGTAGCCGTTGCGTTGTCCGCAGTAAACAAGCGAGGCTGCCCGCGACCAGATAAATGTCATAAAACACTGGTATGCATTCCAGGTATTAATCATGTGATTAAAGTTTTCGTCTGGAGTTTCCACTTGCTGCTTCGAAAGTTTTTCGTGCCAATATTTTTTTAATTCGCCGGTTTCACGGTCGCAGATGGCCGCATCTTCGTAACGCGCCACAAGTTTCCTTGCCTCAGTTTCCCGCTTTTGTCCCAGCAGGAACGTAAATACGGCGCTTTCACCTGGTGCAAGCGTAATGGCCGAATGCAACGCTCCGCACGGGTTCAGGTTGTAATTAAGTGTTCTGTCCAGACGGCCTTTTTCTACAGAAACGGGATTTTTGTAGTTACGGTAAGCACCCAAAAATGCCGCCTGGTCGCCGCAGTAACTGGTAACCCCGGCTCCAGCCAGGCCGAAGAAGCGCGTATCGACACGGCTTTCGTTAACGGCGTTTAAACAGTTTTCGTTAATAGTCTGCAAAATAAATTGATCTTTAAAGTATGTCCGGGTAATAAATTGCGTATACTGTAAATTAACCTGATCCTGTTCGTAAAAACTGTCGCAGGTAAATTCGACAAACCCAAATACGGAAAGTTTCCGCGCTGCATCGCCGGTATTAACGGCCTTGAGCCTCCATACTTCGTGTTCCGCGCCATGCGGAACATAATAGCAGGTTTCGGAGCGTATACCCCTGTACTCCGCTTCCATTACCGTATAACCCGTACCGTGACGGCATACCGAACGGTATTCATCCAGCGGCTTGCCCACCGGCTGCCAGGAAGCCGACCAGAAATCGCCGGTTTCATCATCGCGCAGATAAATATAACGCCCAGGCTGGTCATGTTCGTTAAACCGGTAACGAATAAGCCTTCCGGCTGCTCCGCTTTTTACAAAACTGTAACCGCCTGCATTGTTGGAAATAATTGCTCCATACGCAGGAGAACCCAGATAATTCGCCCAGGGTGCAGGTGTGTCCGGCCGGGTAATTACATATTCCCGCTCTGCAGCATCAAAATGACCGTATTCCATATTCATAATGGAAGATATTTTACTGCTTATATCAAGAAAATGCAATATGCCACAGCGCAAATGCTGCTCAACTAACTCGCCCGCGTTACGGAAATAGTCCTGTTGCAGGTTTGACCTTTTATGGAATGCCTATTATATTTTTATTATAATTATTTACTTCATTTTATATTTTAGATAAAATGTCACCTAACGTATTCCATATCAACGCCGGGTTCTGCCGCCGTATTGTACAAGAAAACCGTCAGGATCGCTTACGGCATAAAATGCCTGCTTAGCATTTAGTTTCCAATCGAAAATGCTGGGGTTCCCCGTAGAAAGCCAACTATGACGATCATCCATACCCCACATAGTTACTCGTGTGATATAAGAAGAATATTCCCTGTATAGATTCATTAGACGTGCATAAATAACAGCTTGCGCTATTTGATCTTTTTCGGACATTTTCGTATCCCTGTTATTGCCAACGTTTTTATAATCAAAATTAATGGTTGGCACATCCAATTCACTTATAGCTACCTCAATCCCAAGACTGATCAGCTTTTCCAGGGCAGAACGCGCATCATTTATATTAAGATTCATGCCGTAAATATGCGCCTGCGAACCCACACCTTCAATAAGATTACGTGTCCCGCCTGTCTCTCTTTTATAGCGGTCATTTATATCCTGAATCATCTTTCTTGCCGCTTCCGCCTTGTTTGGATTCTCAAGAGCATAATCATTGTAATACAGTGTTATAGACGGATCGGCAGCACGGGCAGCACGGAACGCAAGTTCAACATAATCAGCGCCTAACTTGGCAAACCACGGATTTTGACTATTTTTAATGCAATTTCTCCAATCACCGCGAACATTGGCAGCAGAAAGGTTGTCTTTAAGAGCTTCGTTTACCACATCCCAGGATGCTATTCTGCCTTTAAAATGTCTTAACACAGTGGTGATATAATCATTCATGTTTTGTTCAACATCACTTCGTGATCCTTCGGTCAGCCATGCAGGAGTTGATTCATGCCAAACAAGAATATGCCCATGCACGGCTATATTATTTCTTCTCATTACGTCTATTGAATGATCCGCCTTTGCCCATTGGTATGTTCCTCCTTTGGCGGGAGGCGCCAATTGAGAAGGATAGGTTTCTGTAGAAGTAACTGCATTATAATGATGTTTTAGCAGCTCAAAATAATTTCCTGATGTATACAGATCTTCGTATAACGTGATGTTTCCAATAAGGAAATCATTTGCATATAGTGATTTAAGCGAGGGCAAAGAAAGAGCATGTTTTATGTTACTTTCTTCAATTGTAATATTAAAGTTTGTAATATAAAACGTATCGCGGGCATTGTTACCCCAGTTTGTTAGGAATAAAAAGGGATCGCTATTCATTGGAGTAATGATTATCTTTCCTCTAACCTTATGCCACATACCCGGCTTGGCATTCCCTAGCCAAAATACCGTAGGATAATTCGGCGTGTTATTTACTTGCCAATGTATGGTATCTGTGAGCCTTTCGCGCAGCACTTCTGCCATTATTTCAATAGCTATTGGTTTACCTTTGTATTGTGACAACGAATATTTTGCTATTGCCATTTGTGTTTTTGATCCATCCACTTTTAGTACATTGTTTCTGCCCTGATACCTGCTTAAAACTTCGAATGAACCCTTGTCGGCAAAAAAACCATTTACATTATTGTTTTGGCTTTGCTGTGAATACAACACGGGAGCCACCAGCAATACGATCAGTAAAAAAATGGAATTTCTCTTCATTTAAGAACCCCTTTTTGTCAGTGAATAGCATTTATTATATCGCCACAGAAATACTTGCAAAAGCTGGGAAGGAGGTCAGTTGTTCCTGCATAGCAAGTTTCCTATTGAAGTTCTTGTCAAAAAATGAATATACCAGCCAAAAGCTGCAATTTCAAGAGCAACGGCATCAGTGATCCTCATTTCCGGGTTACAGGCCAACCGGATCGACAAAGATGCCGCTTTTTGCTATACTTGATTCAACGTTATTTTACCGGCTTTTCCCGGCTACTCGGAGTTATCTTTTGTTCCTGAAACGTCTTGATATTTTCGGTTTTAAGTCCTTTGCGGACCGTACTCAAGTTGAATTTGCCGACGGTATTACCGCCCTCCTGGGGCCCAACGGCTGCGGCAAATCCAATGTAGTGGATGCAGTAAAATGGGTACTGGGGGAACAGGCCGCCAGGACTTTACGGGCGGAAAAGATGGAAGACGTTATTTTTAACGGAACAGAAAGCCGCAAGCCAGTAAATGTTGCAGAGGTTACCCTTACCATTTCCAACGAAGAAGGGCAGCTGCCTCTGGACAGGCCGGAAATTGAAATCCGCAGGCGGCTCTACCGTTCCGGCGAAAGCGAATACCACATTAACGGGAGTCCGGCACGGTTAAAGGAAGTAAGGGAATTGTTCTGGGATACCGGAGTCGGCAAAGCTGCTTATTCTGTAATGGAACAGGGCAAGATTGATCAGGTGTTATCCAGCAAGCCGGAAGAACGGCGCTATCTTTTTGAAGAAGCGGCCGGTATTACACGGTATAAAATCCGTACAGCCGAGGCGCAGCGGAAACTGGAAAAAACCGAAGAAAATATGCGTCAGGTCGAAGGGATTCTGGGAGAGGTAAAACGCTCTTATGAATCGCTAAAAAATCAATCAGAAAAAACGCTTAAGTATCGGAACCTGCGCGATGAAATCTTTCAACTGGAACTGGATATTCAGCTCCTCCGGCTTAAACAATCCCGCCGCGAAAGAGACTCCAAGAACGAAGAGCTTCACAAAAAAAGAATTCAGCGGGATGCAATAAAAGCCGACATAGACGGGCTTTCTAAATCTCTGGAAGAAAACCTGGATGCGGTAAACTCCCTGGAAGAAGACCTTGTTGAATACCAGAAAAAAATATATGGGCTGTCGGTTGAAAAAACCGCCCGCGAAAAAGAAGCCCGGCTCCTTTCGGAACAAAGCGCCCAGCACAGGGTTAAGATAAGCCAGAATGATGAACGAGAACGGTCGGCAATTTCCCGCATTGCGGAACTTAATAATGATGCTGCCAGTCAGGACGAAGAAGTAAAAAAACTTCTTAAGCAAACCGCTGACATAGAATCAAATATAAAGAACTTTGAAGAAAGTATACGTCTGGCTTCTACCCGAATAACAGAAAATGACAGCCTTGTGCGGGAGAAGGAAAGGGAAATACGTAATCTTGACGGTGAACGGACAAAGCTGGAAAAAGACCTGGAAGCGATCACCGACGATATCGTTGCCGCTCTGGATGTAGGTCTCCGTGAAGCAGGTTATTCTACCCAGGAACGGCGAAATGCCGAGACTGCCCTGACAGAAACCCTGGATCGCCTGAAAAAGCTTCTTGCCGGCGAAAATGCTGCGGCCGGTTCTGCCGGAGAAACACATGCGGAATTACGCAGTCTTGTCGATCGTGCCCTGGAATTATTCGAAAACTACCGTAAAACGACGCCTGTCTTTATCGACGAATTTGTCGCTCCCGAAGGAATCATAACAAGGAAACGGGAAATCGACAGTGAAATCAGAACGAGAGCGGAAGGAGTTTTGCAGCGGCGGGAAGAGATTGCCCAGTTGCGCCGCGATAACGAGGAACTTTCCGGCAAGATTGATCAATACAGGGCAACACTGGAAGAACTGCGGGTAAACCGGGCCCGGATGGATGCACAGGCAAAGGCTGCTGAAGAACAGGCCCGGCTGCTTCGCCGGGAACTTGCCGGACAGGAAGGTCTCCTGCAGCATATTCGGAACGAAATAACGGCAGATAAAAAAAGACTGGAAGAACTTGCAAAACAAATAGCCGATGCCGAATCGGAAATTGCCGGTATCGAAAAGCAAGGCGAACTGTTTGCCGAAGAGCAAAAAAAACTGGAAAATGATATCAGCATAAAAAACGGCGAAACGACAGGAAAACAGGAAGATTTAAAAAAACGCAGTATGGATTTGGCCAAAATGCAGGAAGTTTTGGAAAAGATTCATCTGGATTTGGTTCAGACCGAAACAGAAATTAAAAATATCCAGGAAAATTTCAGGGAAACTCATTCCCGTGACCTTCTGGAATTTGAAGACCGGATAGCAACCATTACAACACCTGTTGCCGAAACCAGGGAAAGCCTTGTTTCTGCCAGAGGAAAACTCCGGGATCTTGGTTCTGTTAACCTTATGGCGCCGGAAGAATTTGAAGAAACAAAAGAACGGTATGAATTCCTCTCCGGTCAGATAGAAGACCTTTCAAAAGCCCGTTCTGATCTGGAAGCAATGACTGCAGAAATACGCCATGAATCGTCAGAAATATTTGTTGCGACGTATAATCGCATCAAGAAAAATTTTCACAATATGTTTAGGCGTCTCTTTGGCGGAGGCCGGGCGGAATTACGGCTTGCGGATCCCAATCATGTACTGGAATCGGGAATAGAAATTTTTGCCCAGCCGCCCGGAAAAAAACTGGAAAACATCAACCTGCTTTCAGGCGGTGAAAAATCCATGACGGCGGTGGCCTTGCTCTTTGCCACCTATATGGTTAAGCCCTCGCCTTTCTGTTTGCTGGACGAAATTGATGCAGCCCTTGACGAAAGTAACGTGGGGCGTTTTGTCCAGCTTTTGCGGGAATTCGGAAAATCAAGTCAGTTTATTGTAATAACACATAACAAAAAAACCGTAACCGGAGCGCAAACATTACTTGGCATTACAATGGAAGAATCGGGAATTACCAAACTTATTTCGGTAAAGCTGGAAAATGAAGAAAGCGCAATGACAAGCCGGGAAACCATAAAAGAAGAGCTTTTTGAAGAAGAAGAAGTGGAAATTGAAGAAGGCCGGGAACTCCCCATCGGAGTAGATGATCCGGAAAAAGTCAGCGAAGAAAAACTGCGGCCTATAATGGGGAAAAGATGAGAGCCTTCAGCCTACGGCTTGCGGCTCTCGAGCGCAAGGTAATTATTATAGTAAAGAAGCTGCTATCGCAGCAATTTTAAAAGCCAAGAGGCGGCGTGTGCATGAATACCATATCAGAGCTAATAGCAAAAGCCCGGAAAATTGTTATAAAGTTTGGTTCCAATACGCTGGCAGGCAGCAATGGAAGAATTAATGATACGCTTTTGGCAGAATTTGCAGAACAAGCCTTTTCATTGATTAAGCAAGGCAAGCAGATTGTTATTGTTTCTTCGGGCGCCCAGGTAGCCGGCCTTTCCGCCATGGGCAAGTGGGAGCGTAAACGGGATATACATTACAGGCAGGCTCTTTGTGCAGTGGGCCAGGTAAAATTAATGGATGCATGGGAACGGGCTTTTACTCCTCTTGGGATTCACATTGCACAGATACTGCTTACCAGGGATGATTTTGCCGATAACACCCGTACACTGAACATGAGAAATACACTGTTTACCCTGGTAGACGAAGGAATAGTACCGATTATCAACGAAAACGATACAGTAAGCGTTGAGGAAATAAAGATCGGAGATAACGATACCCTTGCAGCCCAGTCTGCAATCTTGTGGAGTGCAGACCTCCTGATTCTTTTCAGCGACATTGACGGCCTGTACGACAAAAACCCAAAAGAAAACAATGATGCAAAACTTGTAAGCGAAGTAAGAGACATAAGTGCTGCAAAAAATTCAGTTAAGACAAGCGGAAATGACGGCGGTGCCGGTGAGTTTGGTACAGGAGGTATTGTTACCAAACTTGATGCTGCGCAACGAATTATGGGATACGGCATCCCGATGATTCTTGCCCACGGCACGCGTACCCGTGCTTTGGATGCTCTGGTCTCCGGAACAGGTCAAGGTACGGCGTTTATAATTTGATAAATTTAAACCTCTATCTATCGTTGAACATGATATTTAGTTAACTGAAATATTACCTGGAAAGGACTTGTACCCATCCCTTTGCTTTATTTTTTGCGGGTAATTTGCATACCAGGCTCAGCAATAAATTGGTGTTTCTGGTTCCTATGGCGGTTTTTGGTGTTTTTCTATTATACTTTAAAGGTTATGATAGATTCTGCGGTAAAACCTTTAATTGTGCAAAGTGATCGTACTCTGCTGCTCGATGTACATGCTCCGGGTGCCGAAGATGCCAGAGCCGCTATTTTGCCTTTTGCGGAGCTGGAAAAATCCCCGGAACACATTCATACCTATCGAATTACCCCTCTTTCACTTTGGAATGCCGCCAGTGTGGGTCTAAGCCCGGATGATGTAATAGACGTCCTTAATGTTTATAGCCGGTATGATGTGCCTGCCGGAATCAGTGCTGGTTTTGCCGACACCATGGCCAGATATGGCAAAATAACACTACGCTCTGCTGAAAAGTACAATGACAACCTATCGGATAATAAAAATGATACCGAAGAGTTATTCCTTACAACGGCTGATGAAACAATAGAAAAAGAAATTGCGGCGGCAGGAACTTTGACAAAATACCTGGCTAAAATTGACGGAGGATTTAAGGTAAAGCTTACTGATCGGGGTACGGTAAAACAGGAGCTAATTAAACTGGGGTGGCCAGTAGAAGATAAAGCTACGCTAAGAGAAGGAGAACACCTGGAAATTGAACTCAGGGAAAATTATAATGTTCCTGGTTTAATTAATGAAGCAAACAGAAGATCTTTTATTTTGCGGGATTACCAGACAGAAGCAGCCAGGGCATTGTTGGGTCAGGGAGGGCCGGGTACCGGTTTTGGAGTAATCGTTTTGCCCTGCGGCGCCGGAAAAACCATTGTTGGCATGGCGGTAATGGCCCTGCTAAAAACCAATACTCTGATCCTTTCCGCAAATGTAGCAGCAGTTCATCAGTGGATTGATGAACTATTGGATAAAACCACACTTAACCGGGACCAGATAGCTGAATATTCGGGTGATTCAAAAGCTGTGGCGCCGGTAACCATTGCTACGTACCAGATACTTACCTGGCGGCCCGCCAGGAACGGAGATTTTCCGCACTTTTCATTGTTTCGCCGTTATCCCTGGGGCCTTATCATCTATGACGAAGTACATCTGCTGCCAGCGCCGGTTTTTCGGGTTACTGCCGAAATTCAGGCTGTCAGACGGCTTGGTCTTACCGCTACCCTTATAAGGGAAGATGGAGCGGAAGATGCCGTTTTCAGTCTGGTGGGACCCAAGCGTTACGATGTACCCTGGAAGGATCTTGAACAGAAAGGCTGGATAGCCGAAGCGGTATGTATCGAAGTGCGGCTTAACCTGCCGGAAAAACTCAAAGTACCTTATGCGGTAGCGGGAAAACGTGAAAAGTACCGCATTGCTGCGGAAAATCCCCTTAAAGAAGAAGCTGCTTTGGAACTTATCGCCAATCACAGCGAAGACCAGGTCCTTGTAATAGGCCAGTATATTTCCCAGTTGGAAAGCATTGCAGAACGTTTGGAAGCGCCGCTGGTAACCGGCAAGACTCCCAATGCCGAACGTGAACGAATCTACTCTTCTTTTAAAAAAGGAGAAGTCCCGGTTATTGTTGTATCCAAAGTCGCCAACTTTGCCCTGGATCTTCCCGATGCTTCCATGGCTATCCAAATCTCCGGCTCTTTCGGTTCACGTCAGGAAGAAGCCCAGAGACTTGGCCGTATACTTCGTCCAAAGAAAAATAAAAATTCATACTTTTATACAATTGTTTCCCGTTCTACTATAGAGGAAGATTTTGCTGCCAACCGTCAGAAGTTCCTTGCGGAACAAGGCTACCGTTATTCGCTGCAGTATTGGAACTCAACAGATGAGTTCCCGAAGGAGAATCAATGATGTCTCCGTTTCGGCCTGTTTCATTTTGGGAATCTGCTTTAATGACATTGCCGGATGCTGCTTTTTTTGATTTAATGCGCAGTGTCCTGGGGACGGTAAAAACTCCATTTAACAAACAAAAGCTTGTAGAAGAACTGTCACGGTTTATTGTCCGTCCGGATATTCTGGAAAATATTGCCGCTTATATTGATACTAATGATCGCCGAATCATTGCAGCTATAGCGCTTCTTTCGGAACCTGTGCCGGGGGAACTGGAAAGCTTTTTTACCGGTGAATATTCCTATGTGGAACTTCAGAGTATGCTACTTAACCTGGAAGAACGGCTGATTATTTATCGTTTTCGTGATAAAGGTGTTCTCCGGATAGCTTTGAATCCCCGCCTGGAAAACATCCTTGCTCATTATGTGGCCGATAAGGGAATTTTGTTTCCCGCAATTGAAGGTGAATCGACAGGAAATGAAACCGTTGAAAGCTGTATGTTTAACGGTAGAATCCTGGCAGCATTATTTTCTTTCCTGCTGAATACCGAAGTCCAGATTAAGGATGATGGAAAAGGGACGGTTTTTACATTCAGAAAGAAAGCAATCGAGCAGGGAAAGATACTTTTTCCCGGTCTGGATATTGACTCATCTACCGGAGGACTTTTGGCCCTGGGTCTCCTTTGCCTGGCAAGAGATGTGGTTGTTCCCGACGAAGCAAAAATAACCGCTTTTAAGGCCCTGTCCGACCGGGAGCGTTTGGAGTATCTGGCCGGCGGTATAGCCCTTTTCCTTCACCGCGGCAGCATTAGCTTTGCAGGCAGTACCGGCAAAATTGGTGCGGTTCCTTTTCAAAGAGGATTGCTGAAAAGTACAGTACGCCTTATTGGTAATTTTTCTGATATTGCAAAAGATTGTAAGATACTGCCTGAGGCAACAATGATAAAGCTGGCGGAACTGTTCCGGCGGCAGGAAACATCGAATTGGGGTTATCCAGGGGGGAACCTTCGCCCTATGGGCTCGGTGGAGTATCCAGGGGGGAACCTTCGCCCTATGGGCTCGGTGGAGTATCCAGAGGGGAACCTTCGCCCTATAGACTCGGTGGAGTATCCAGAGGGGAACCTTCGCCCTATGGGCTCGGTGGAGTATTCAGAGGGGAACCGGAGCCATGCTGCTTTTAGTGATCAGTACCGATGGGGTATACCGGAGGAACTTCCTTCCGCATCGATTCTTCTTCGCTCGCTTGTGGCCTCCGGCCTTTTTTCGCTCGTAATGATAGATGGGAAGAATTGTTACTATCCGTCTCAATTGCTTGACACAGAAAAATCCGCAAAAAAACCTGTATCTGGTCGGCATGGTTTGCAAAATCAGCCTTGTATAGCCATGGATTCCGGTTTATCCTGCATACTCTATCCGGAAATCACTTTTGCCGATGCAATGGATTTGGCTGCTTTTTCTTCTGTTGAAGAAACAGGCATAACAGTTCGTTTTTCACTTTCACGGGATTCCGTAGTCCGGGGTTTTGACCGGGGTTATAGTGCGGAGTTTTTATGGGAATTGCTGGAACAGCTTTCGGGCGGCAGGGCTCCGGACACGCTCAAATGGAATCTTGATGATTGGGAAAAACGCTGGAAGGAAGTTTCTTTAAATCAGGGAGTAATACTAACGCTTGGCGGCGAACGGAGTTATCTTGCCGAAACTGAACCCATTGCTTCCTTGATTAAGCAGAATCTTGCGCCTGGTATTTATCTTTTGTCTGTAGGGATAGATAAAGCTGCTTCGGCTTTAAGCGATGCCGGAGTAGATATTGTAGGACGTCCAAGTATTACAGCAAAAAGCAGAGCGGCAAATGAGAGAGCAGCTGAAACAAACATCAGATTAATAAAAAAAGTAAATAGTGAGCCCGTTATTGAATCAATTGTTGGGTCCCGGAAATCAACAGACACTTTTTTGGAACGATCTGTTGAAAATTCTGCGGAACAAATAGAGCAAATAAAAAAACGATTCCGCCTGGTTCTGAATACATTGAAACTTACAAAACAGGAACGGGAAGAACTGGAATCCAGAATAGAGCGCCGTATGATAGTAAGCGAAACTCAGCTAAAGGATACTTCGCTTCGCTATGAAAAACTGGAAGCCCGTTCTCTGGATTATGTCGGAAAAACCGGTGTTGTTAAACAGGCTATTGTTTCCGGCTCTCTCCTGGAATTGAGCTGCCTTAATGGAGATAAGATCCTGGGCTTTCCGGAAAGTCTGGATAAAAAGGGCGGAGAGATGATCCTTTCCATTAAACCCAGGGACGGCGGAGAGCCGGTAAAACTGACGCTTGGAAAGATCAGTGTTATCAGGCGCATTAAGCAGTCGATTTTTGGAGTTTAGTACTTCAAACCTTAATCTGCTGCTGAGCCTGTCATGCTATCTATTGCAGTATGTTTTGGAAAGGGGTGGGCAAAGGCTTAGTGATAAATTGGAGTTTGTAATTTTACTCGCCCAAATATGCTTTTTTGATTCTGTCGTCTGCCGCAAGCGCGGTGCAGGTATCGTGCATGGCAATTTCTCCGGTTTCCAGCACATAGCCGTAGTCGGCAATTTCCAGGGCGGCATGGGCATTTTGTTCTATCAGCAGTACGGTGGTTCCGTTATTGTTTATTTCCCTGATAATGTTAAAGATCATTCCCGAAACCAGAGGAGCCAGGCCCAAAGACGGTTCATCGAGCATAAGCAGCCGGGGGCTGGACATAAGGCCGCGGCCTACGGCAAGCATTTGCTGTTCGCCTCCGGAGAGGGTTCCTGCGCTTTGCCTTCTTCTTTCTTTTAAGCGGGGAAAGAGCGAATAACATTTTTCCTTGTCGTTTTTTACCGGTATTTTGTCTTTTCGCGCATAAGCACCCAGGTCAAGGTTTTCTTCTACCGTTAAGTTGGGAAAGATGTGACGGCCTTCGGGGATCATCACAAGGCCCATGGTAACAATGTCTTTGGTGTCCAGTGCGGAAATGTCTTTTCCGTCCCAGGTGATTTTGCCTTCTCCTTTTAAGAGACCCATTATCCTGTTAAGCATGGTGCTTTTGCCGGCGCCGTTAGCGCCGATAAGCGTGATGATCTTGCCGTCCGGGACATTCAGATTAACCCCTTTAAGAGCGTGGATTCCGCCGTAAAAAACCGAAAGACCTTCCAGTTTAAGCACCGCTTCCTCCCTTGCCAGAGTTATCTACTCCGAGGTATGCATCAATTACTTTTTGGTTTTGCTTTATTTCCGCCGGTGTTCCTTCGGCTATGGTGTACCCGTAATCCAGAACATAGAGCCGTTCGCAAACCCCCATGGCAACCTGCATTGAATGTTCAATAAGAAGTACGGCAATATGGTACTTATCGCGAATCGAAAGGATAAAATCCATTAGTTCAAGGGATTCGCGGGGATTCATTCCTGCAGCCGGTTCGTCCAGCAAAAGGAGTTTTGGTTCTGTGGCCAGGGCTCTGACTATTTCCAGCCGCCGTTGCTTTCCGTACGGCAGTGAGACGGCATTGTCTTTAGCGTTATCTGCAAGCCCCACCGATGCCAGCATTTCCAAAGCCCGGCCTTCCGCCGATTTTTCGGCTTTCCTGTAACCCGGCAGGTGGAGTATTGCTTCGAAGATGTTGGGCTTTTCCCGTAAGGTGGAAGCAGCCATGATGTTTTCCAGCACCGACATTTCGTGGAAAAGCCGTATATTTTGGAAAGTCCGGGCTATTCCCGCCTCTGTAATAAGGTGAGGCGGCTTACCCGTTATATCTTTTCCGTTAAAAACTATTGACCCTTCGCTGGGGGTATAGACTCCGGTTATTACATTAAAGGCTGTGGTTTTGCCTGCCCCGTTGGGTCCGATAAGGCCGATTATTTTTTCATCTTCTACTTTGATGTTAAAGTCAGATACCGCAGACAGACCGCCAAAGCGCATATACAGCTTTTTGGTTTCAAGCATTATTGTTTCCTTGCCCGGCGTCTTTTGGTGCAATGCGGTTTAACAGGAAATCCCATGAAAATTCTTTTTTGCCAAAAAGACCCTGCTGACGGAAAATTACCACCAAAAGAAGCAGTATGCTGAAAACCACCATACGAAGTCCCGGTAAGCCCTGAGTTTTGAAAAAAATAAGATTCAACGGCCCGTCCAGGAAACGGAGTATTTCCATAGAAATAGTAACCACCAGTGCGGCGATCCAAGACCCGGTAATACTGCCGTTTCCTCCAAGTACAACAATCAGCATAATGTTGTATGTAAGGCTGAAGGTAAACATCTTGGGGTCTATGGTGTTCATCAAATGCCCCAGAAGGGCGCCTCCCACTCCCGCTATAAAACTGGAAATAACAAAACTCTGTATTTTAATCCGCGCTACGTGAATCCCCATGGCCTGGGCGGCGATTTCATTATCACGGATGGCCTTGCAGGATCGTCCGAAAGATGAATTTACCAGAGCTACCATAAAGAGCGCTGTAAGCATTGCGATAAACCAGATCATCGGTGTAGTGGAATATTTTGGCAGCCCTTTTAATCCCAAAGCGCCGTTTGTTACCGATTGTATATTGGTCAGTACAACCCGGATAATTTCCGAAAATCCCAATGTGGCAATGGCCAGATAATCGTCCCGAAGCCGCAGCGCCGGAGTACCGATTAAAAAACCAGCAAATGCTGCGACCAATCCTGCGATCAGCAATGCCGGAATAAAAGGAAGATGTACATTGGCCAGAAAAGGCACAATAGGCGCCAAAAAAAAGTTCATTTCTTTTTGAGCGGGACTCATTGTTAAAAGAGCGCTGACATAAGCGCCTAATGCCATAAAGCCCGCATGGCCCAAAGAAAAGAGACCGGTAAAACCATTTACCAGGTTGAGTGAAAGAGCGAGGATTACATATATACCGCAAAGGTTAAAGATACGCTGTTGGAAAGAACCCAGGAATTTACCGGAGAGAAGAATAAAAAGAACAAACAGCGTTATTCCGCCAAGGGAAAGGGCTGTTTTAATCTGGTTTCTTTTCATCAACATACCTATACTTTTTCGATTTGGTTTTTGCCCAAAAGCCCTGACGGTTTTACGAGCAATACGATAATTAGCATGATAAAGGCAAATGCATCCCGGTATCCGGTAAGGGTGGGAAGAAAAGCAATGATCATAATTTCGATGAACCCAAGCAAAAGGCCGCCCAGCACTGCACCGGTAATATTTCCTATTCCGCCGATTACCGCTGCGATAAAACATTTAAGACCGGGAATCATTCCCATAGTGGGGTTAAGCTGCGGGTATTTTAGCGCCCACATTACTCCCCCGATGGCGGCCAATACCGAACCTGTACCGAAAGTAAAAGAAACAATTTTGTTTACGTCGATAGCCATAAGCCGGGCTGCCGGAAGATCCGTGGAAACTGCCCGCATGGCCATTCCGGTTTTTGTTCTGTGTATAATGTAGAGCAATACGGCAAGCAGGATTCCCGCAAGAACAGGGATAATAAGGCTGATTGCCACCACTGATATATGTCCGATACGGACTACCTTGTTAAAAAAATCCGGCGTTGGAAAACCCTTGGGTCTTCCGCCGAAAATTACCGTGGCCAGGTTTTGGATTAAGAACGAAGCGCCAATGGCGCTGATCATAATTGATATTTTCGGGGAATTGCGCAGCGGCCTGTAGGCAAGGCGTTCCAGACCAATGCCAAAGATCCCCGTTAGGCCAAAGGCAACAACAAAGCCCGCCCACCACGGCATAAAAAAGATTGTCATGGAATAAAAAGCTATATAGCCCCCAAGCATGAACACATCGCCGTGGGCAAAATTGATAAGACGCAGGATTCCGTACACCATGGTATACCCAATGGCAATAAGGGCATAAAGGCTGCCCAGGGACATGGCGTTGGAGATATTCTGTAAAATAAACGGTAAATCCATGACGGGCCTTTTAAAAGTACACAATTTTCTATCCGACCACTAAAATTACTCAATTTGCTCTCGAAGCTTATGGCCTCTTATTGCATTTTTAGTGGTCGGACGAAAAATCTATTTAGGGATTAACAATTGTTCTGAAGACGAATTTTCCGCCTTCTACTGCTTTGATGTATGCGCTCTTTGTTGCGTCTCCGTTGGAGTCCAGAGTGGTAGTACCGGTTGCTCCGACAAAACCCGAAGTACCGGCAATAGCGTCCCTGATCTTTGCCGAATCAACAGAGCCTGCCCGCCTAATTGCATCAAGCGCTACCAGGTAGCCGTCATAGCCAAGAGCTGTAACAGCTGCGGGTTCCTTATGGTATTTTTCATCATAAGCCCGCAGGAATGCTGATGCTTCCGGGGTACCGGCAAATTCGCTTGCAAAGAAGGTCGAGAACACAGCTCCTTCAACTTGTTCCTTTCCTACGTCGATAAATTCGGGGGTTTCCCAGGTATCGCCGCCGATTATCGGAGTAGTGATTCCCAGTTCCCGTGCTTGCTTAATAACCAATGCTGATTCAGTATAGTTTCCCGGAGCAAAGATAACGTCCGGGTTAAGGCTTCTGATTGTGGTAAGCTGGGCGCTGAAATCCTGATCGCCGGTATTGTAGTTTACAGTTGCAAGAATTGCATCGGGGTTCCCTGTAAGCTTTTTAAAGTTATCGGTAAAAAATTTGGCAAGTCCTACCGAATAATCGTTGGATACTTCCTGAACAATAACCGCAGTTCTTGCATTAAGATCGTTATAGGCATAGTTTGACATAACCACACCCTGGAACGGATCGATAAAACAAACCCTGAAATACCAGTCGTTTCCTGCTGTTACCAAAGGATTGGTGCAGGAAAGGCCTATGCAGGGAATGCCTGCTTCCTTGGCAATTTCTCCGCCTGCCATGGAAAGGGAAGAACCCCAGGAACCAAGTATTACATGGACCTTATCGCTTTTGATAAGCCGTTCAACCGCATTAGCTGCTTCTACCTTGTCGGACTTATTATCTACAACAACCAATTCTACCTTGTATTCCTTGCCTCCCACCATTACTGTGGGGAACAGTTCGTTGGCCAGCCTGATACCTTCAACTTCCATAGCGCCGCCTGCAGCATTTGCCCCGGTCATGGGTTCAAATACACCAATTCTGATAACATCGCCGGCACTTCCCGCTCCCCCGCCGCCGCAGCCGGTAAAAACTGCCAACGCCAAAAGAGCCAAACCAAGTACGAGAATAGTTCTTTTCACAAAATTCCTCCTATGTAATGGAAATTTATAGCCTAAATTAGGGAAAAATGCAATCCAATAAATTTCAAATTTACCGCTGAGCCTGGCATACACAGTATTTGCAATAAATAAAGCAAAGTGGTGGGCAAAAGCCCTGGCGAAACCCGTCGTGTAGAGTCCATTGGCCGGACTGAACACATCAATCTTCCCATATCGGTGGGAGGAGGAACACTCATTCAGACCATAGTGGTCGTGGCTGCAGTTGACGGACGCTTTGGCGTCGCTACTGTTGTACCACGCCAAATGGTCTTCATGAGTAACCCCCCTCCCACCTATGTGGCAACATTAGTTTCGATGTGTTCAGTCCGACTTTTGGTAATTACCCGACCTTGCGCCCACCCCTTTCCAAAACATACTGCAAGCGATTGTATGCCAGGCTCAGAGGCAACTTAAGGCTTTACGATGGCTAAAAAACTGTAATCTGCTGCTGAGCTTGGTATATATTTAGTAGCATACTTGCTGGCTAAGAGGTGCGTAAGCGCCATGGCGAAGACTTCTGGAATTCCTCGACAAACAGACCTACGAATAATTGAAGTATTTATCTAAAAGAGGCCCAGCGTCAAAACAGGACATTTTTGCTACATAAAACCAATAGAAAAAATATCCTGTTTTGATGCTGGGAGGCTGATTTGTCGAATTCTACAGGGTCGGAGCCAGGGCACTTACGTACCCCTTAGCCAAGAATATCGTAAATAAATTATATACCAAGCTCAGCGACAAATTGGGGTTTGAATACATTATTCGATATACGTAACCCGTGCTTCGTCAAAAAACCCTCTCTGTTCAGGCGCTTCGTCGGGTGTTCCAATGGCGATAACATTAAACGGTATTTTTGGCTCTTTGATATTGAAAAGCTTTCTGAAAAAAGCTACCCTTTCATCTCTGGGATAGACTCCGCACCAGCAGGTGCCAAGCCCCATCGAGACAGCTTCTAAAAGTATGTTTTGTGTGGCTGCCGCACAATCCTGTGAAAAATAACCTTCAGGCTGACCTTCTTGAGGGATTGCTACTACGATTATAGCGGCTGTAGCTGTTTCACACATTTTAGCATAGGGATGTATCTTAACAATTTCATCGAGGGTTTCCCGTTTTGTTATGGCAATAAATTCCCAGGGACGTGAATTGCAGGCGGAAGGCGCAAGCATGGCGGCTTCCAAAAGCTGCCTGAGCTGATCCTTTGTAACAGGTTTTTCAGATTTGTACTTTCTGATACTTCGGCGATTGTTAATAGCAGTGTTCATAATTATCCTCCGGTAAGTTTTAAGTGAAATGAGTTGATTATTTCTTTATCTTCCAGTAAAGATCCATGACCGCCAATTTGGATAGCGGGTTTGGTCTTTCCGTGAAAATCGCTTCCGCAGCTTACGAGCAGTTTGTTCTGCCGTGCTATTGAAAGAAAACAAGCTGCATCCCCGGCGGAATGGTAAGAGGAGTAAACTTCAATACCGTCTATACCTTCGGTAATAATCTCATTTAGCAAGTTATAGTCGCCGGCCAGGTTCTGCCCGGGATGGGCCAATACCGAAATTCCGTTTGTGTCGCGGATAAGCTTTATTGCATCCGGTAAAGAAATATATTCTACCGGAACATAGGCCGGTTTTTCCGGAGCAAAGAAGTCCCAATAAATCCGGACAAAGGGCATATCGCTTTTTGCACCGCCCGGCAGATATGGTTTTAACAGATCATAATCACTTGCATTTTCTTTTGCCAGAGCATGCTCTCCGATTAATTCTCCCGGGACAATACCTCCTTTAGCAGCGTCCATAATTTCCGTAACATCTACCGGGATACCGGTTACCTTTTGAAACAAGCGGATTCGTTTTTCACCAGCTTCCTTTTCCTGATTAAGAATATTTTCCTCAATTTCGTAAAATTCTCTGCGAGTGTGATCAAAACCATATCCGAGCAGATGAAGATTTACTCCCTTATACACACAGTCCAGCTCAACACCGGAAACAACTTCGAG
>WRIB01000048.1 GCA_009782955.1 Treponema sp.
TCAAAAAAGAGAGGGCTTCATGGCGGAAGTATTATCTATTGTATTGGGAGGAGGAAAGGGAACCCGCCTGTTTCCTTTAACCCAGGCCAGGGCAAAGCCGGCTGTTCCTTTTGGAGGTAAGTACCGGCTTGTTGACATCCCTATTTCCAACTGTATCAATGCCAATTTACGGCAGATTTATGTTCTGACCCAATTTAATTCGGCCTCTCTTAACCTGCATATATCCCAAACATACATTTTCGACACTTTTTCCAAAGGCTTTGTCGAAATTCTTGCAGCGGAGCAAACTTTTGAACATTCCAGCTGGTTTGAAGGCACAGCCGATGCCATACGGAAAAATTTTATCCACTTTAGGACACAAAATCCGACCCATTATCTGATACTTTCCGGAGATCAGCTGTACCGGATGAACCTTCGGGAGTTTATCAAGCAGCACATAGATTCCGGTGCGGCAATCACCATTGCCTCTACCACGGTATCCAGAGAAGATGCAAGTCAATTGGGAATACTCAAGGTAAACAAAAATTCAAATATTACCGAATTTCTGGAAAAGCCCGGGCCGGAACAGGATATTCAAAGTTACAAAGTTCCTCCCGAACTTAAAAAAGACAAAAACGGCAGGGATGAATACCTGGCTTCTATGGGGATTTATGCGTTCAATGCCGCCGCCATGGAAGAATGTCTGAACAATGAACTTACCGACTTTGGCAAGGAGATAATACCCCAGTCAATAAACAAACTTAAGGTAAATGCCTATGTTTTCGACGGTTATTGGGAAGATATAGGAACAATCAGAAGTTTTTACGAGGCAAATCTGGAATTAACCTCGGTCAGGCCTTCTTTTGATATTTACGATGAAACCATGCCGATTTATTCCCGTATGCGCGCCCTGCCTCCTTCAAAGATGAATTTCAGCAATATGAATCAATCCATAGCTTCGGAAGGCTGCATTATTACCAATGCATCAATTTCCAATTCCATTGTCGGGGTCAGAACTACCATTGAATCAGGGGCAAGTCTGAACGGTGTAATCTGTATGGGAGCCGACTCATACGAAACAGAACTGCAAAAAAAGCTAAACGAAGAAAAACGGGTTCCCAATTTGGGCATCGGCAAGGGCGCCATTATCAAAGGGGCAATCATCGACAAGAATGCCTACATTGGCGAAGGCTGCCGTATCGGCATCGATAACATGAACCGCGAAGACGGCAACTACGGTCATTACCATATTGTAGACGGAATTATTGTAATTCCAAAAAACACAATCTTGTATCCTGGTACGGTAATTTAGGTCTTATATACGGCGCTCTGTTTGTAAAACTTTTTCCTGTACATCGTTCTTGTTCGGCTTTTCTTCGTTTACATGTATATTTTCAGTTGCGCTTTGTGCGTTAGCTTGTTTCCCCCGTTTTGCCTTTATGGTGATTTTGCCGTTTCTTCCGTCTGCAATAAAAACGGTTCCGTTTTGAACTTCAGTCGAACCCTCCGGGTGAAAGTTCCCCTCCTGATAATTCCCTTCCAGGATCATAATTGCCAGCGGATCTTCCAGCTCTTTCTGAACCGCACGGCGCAAAGGACGTCCGCCGTATTTGGGATCCCAGCCTTTTTCGATTAAGATACGCCGGGCGGCAGGATTTACCAGTATCGAAAAACCCTGTTCGGAAAGCCGCTGTGAAAGAGCGGCAAGCTGTAAATCAAGAATTGCTTCAATTTCCTTTTGCGAAAGAGAACCAAAGACAATAACATCATCAACCCTGTTTATAAATTCGGGATTAAAGAGCCGTCGCAGTTCTGAAAGTGCAGCAGCTTCAATTTCTTTACTGTCCATAATGCCCGAATTGGCGGAAAATCCCAGCCGCGAATCACGGGAAATTTCCCTTACTCCTGCATTGCTTGTCATAATAATTACGGTGTTTTTAAAACTTACCGTATGGCCCAGATTGTCCTTTAACTCGCCTTCTTCCAGTACCTGCAGCAACAGGTTGAATACATCTTTATGGGCTTTTTCAATTTCATCAAAAAGAACTACGCGGTAGGGATTGCGTCTGATGCGTTCGGTTAAAACGCCTCCTTCTTCATAACCAATATAGCCCGGAGGGGAACCGGTAAGCCGCGATGCATTGTGTTTTTCCATATAGTCAGACATGTCGATGCGTTCCAGGGCATCAACAGAACCAAACAGATACTCTGCCAGAGCTTTGGCAAGAAGGGTTTTTCCTACACCGGTAGGACCCAAAAAAATAAACGAACCAAGCGGCCTCGAAGGAGAAGCGATCCCGGCACGCGAACGGCGTACCGCCTGACTGACTTTCCGGACAGCCTCGTCCTGACCGATAACGGTTTTGTGGAGTTCTTCTTCAATATGAAGAAGCCGCCGGGACTCGCTTTCATCAAGACGCGAAAGCGGTATACCGGTAATCTCCGAAACAATACAACGTATGTCTGCTTCTTCTACCAGTACGGGCTGTTCTCTGCTTTGCCAGGAAAAGTGAACCAGTTCCAGCCTTTGCCTTAGATGACGAACCTGATCCCTTAAAGACGCAGCAAGTTCATAATTCTGCGTATTAACCATAGCAGTCTTTTTTTCTGTAATCCGCTGAATATCCCTTTCAATGCCGGTAATTTCTTCCGGCGTTGTTGTATGTTCCAGTTTTTTCATTGCCGCAGCTTCGTCCAGTACATCGATTGCCTTATCGGGCATACGCCTGCCGGTAATATAACGGCGGGCAAGGGCGGCGGCAGCTTCTACAGCTTCCGGAGTAAAACGTACCTTGTGGTGATCTTCGTAACGTTTTTGAATACCGCGGAGTATTGCGCTTGTTTCTTCCGGGCCGGTTTCTTCAACAAGTATAGACTGAAAGCGCCGTTCCAATGCGGCGTCTCTTTCAAAATATTTACGGTATTCGGAAAGTGTTGTTGCTCCAATACATTGGATTTCCCCTCTGGAAAGAGCGGGTTTAAGCATATTGGAAGCATCTACAGTGCCTTCGGCGCCGCCCGCCCCGATAATTGTATGGATCTCGTCGATAAAGAGGATAACATTCCCCGCCTGTGTAATTTCTTTTATGATCTTTTTGATTCTCTCTTCGAATTCACCGCGGTACTTGGTGCCGGCAACAATCTGCCCCATATCAAGAAGGAGTATGCGCTTTCCGGAAAAAGCTTCGGGAACCGGTTTTCTGTCCGGACTTGTTTCTTTTCCTGCAAAATACCGGGCCAGTCCTTCGACAATAGCGGTTTTTCCCACGCCGCTTTCACCGACCAAAATGGGATTGTTCTTGTTCCGCCGGGAAAGTATACGTATTGCCCTCTGTATTTCCCTTTCCCGTCCTATTATAGGGTCAATCTTTCCCTGTTTTGCCATTGCTGTTAAATCACGGGAAAATTCATCCAATACCGGGGTAAGCACCGGATACACGGCAGGCTTTGCCCTGGCTGCCGCATCCCTGCTGGTTCTGATTGGATTGATTGTGGTTTCTACTGCCACCCTGAGCATTTCGGCATCTACTGCCCGGAAAGAAAGATAGTTCCGGACCGGCATATTATGTTCCCTCATAACTGCAAAAAGAATGTGTTCGGTGCCGATGTAGTCTTTTCCCAGTACCCGTGCTTCTTCGGCAGCATTTTCCAGCATTTGCCTGGTTCGCTTTGACGGGGGTAAATCCCCGGGAATCAGGGCCGCAGTGCTTCCTGCATAGTTTTCGCTGCGTATTCGGGGAAGTTCCCGTTCCAGGTTTCCCCTGAATTCACCAAGATCTATACCCAAAAAAAGCAGGGCTTTACAGGCTGTACCACCCCCTTCCCTAAGCAGTGAAATAATTACATGTTCCGGCAAAAGTTCGTCGGCATTGTTCCTGCGGGCTTCGTTTTGGGCATCAATGGTTAATATGCGCTGGGCACGGCGGGTAAGACCTTTAAACAAAAACAACCCCCTTTTAGTTATTTTCGGAATAGTGTAGCTTGTTCTAAAAACTGAAGTTTTGGAACAGTATCAGTGCGTAAAGTGTAAATGTTAATTATGTAAAAATCAATTGAAATCCGCAGCCTTTTAGCTGCACATCCAGGGGATACCGGCGAAATGGGCATTATGATATTTTCCATATTACGGTATAATCGTGCATGCAGCGATCGTTTTCTGCTCCTGCTCTGGTGCTCCGTGTACGTTTTTCCGGAGAATCCAACAGAGAAGCGGTTTTCCTCAGCGCCGAAGAAGGTCTCCTCTGCGCTACGCTTTTTGGGGGGCCAAAGAGCCGTCTCCGTTCTCATGTATCTCCCTTTAACTCGGGCATCCTCTGGACCTACCGGGATCCTGCCAAGGATTTTCGCAAGGTAAGCGACTTTGATGTGCAGTCCTGGAGGCCGGGTCTGCGGGAACTGTACGAACGGAGCAATACCGCTTCCCTTATTGCAGGAACAATTCTTGGCGGACATGGAGGAGGAGGTGCTTTTGCCGAAACGTTCGCACTTGCCAATGCTGCCCTGGATGCTCTGGAAGATGCAGACGAAGCATGCTGCGAACGGTTGCTTATCCATTTTTTGTGGAACTGGGCAGGCCTTCTTGGAAACCGGGGAACCGGCTTACAGTACTGTACTTCCTGCGCTTGCGAATTCACCGATGATGCGGTACTATGGTTTATTCCGGGGGAGGGATTTCTCTGCAAAAGCTGCATAACTCGTGAATACCCGGCGATTAATTCGCAATCAATAGGTAATGTACAATGTGCAGGAAATAAAACAGGCGCTGTTCTGGGTCCCGGTTCAAGGCGCTGGCTTCGTGCAGTCGAGGGAAAGAGTCCTTCGGAACTTTCCAGAATATCCCCGGATGCTGCTTCGTTAAGAGAACTAAAAGCACTCATTACCATGTTAGGGAAACAATAATGGAATGGAATAAATCGGAACTTGCTCCAGACGATGTAAAGTCTTTAACAGAAAAATACGGCTGCGATCCGCTTACCGCTTCCATTTTGTTACGGCGCGGAATTAATACCGGCGAAGAAATCTGCTATTTTCTGGAAGACGATCTTCGTCATTTGCGTAATCCCTTTGGTCTTCCCGGCATGGAAGATGCAGTAGAGCGCATTCTTGCTGCAAAAGAAGAAGGCGAAAAGGTAATGGTCTTCGGCGACCGCGATGTTGACGGTATTACCGGGACTGTTCTGTTAACCGATTTTTTGCGCCGTTCCGGTTTTGACGTGATCTGGTGGAACTTTCCCGATAAAGACGAACCGTATGGTCTTTCAATAAAAGCCATAGAAACATTTGCCGCAAACTACGGCACGCTGATCATAACGGTAGACTGCGGTATTTCCAACCGGGACGAAATTGCCCGGGCTGCAGAGCTGGGAGTCGGCGTAGTAGTTACCGATCATCACAACCTGCCTGAGCACTTACCCGATGCAGATGCACTTGTAAATCCAAAATTACCGGGGCGCTATTCATTCCAGCAATTAAGCGGATGCGCTGTTGCATACAAACTTATTTCCGCCCTGCGCTTTGCCATGAAGAGCGAAGTGTACGGAGAGCCTATTTGCCTGATTAATGTCAGACCCAGCAACGATGCAATGATTATAGAAATTGCCAAAATTAAAAACCTTTGCCTTGTCGATACACTTGTCGAATCAATTGTCCCCGACATGGTGAACATACACAGTACCCGGCTTCCGGAATTTCTTGCCGGTCAGCAGATCCTCTGCTGGGATCTTCCGGTGCAGCAAAAACTGCTGACTCAGGCTTTCGGCACGGGTGTAGAAATTCAAATGCTTGATATCGCAGAAGAAATCGGCAAAGCTATTCCACAAACTGCCGGGAAAAGTCTTCTTCGCCTGAAAGAAATGTCAAAAATCGGCAAGTACAGCGGAAAAAGCACCGGCGAACTGGATGTACTGATTAATCTTTTTATCAGCTTTATTCAAAAAAAAGAAAACATCCATGATGAAGAAAACGAAGCAGACCTTCAGCTTGCCGCCCTGGGAACCATTGCCGACATTATGCCTTTGCGGGACGAAAACCGTCTTATCGTAAGAAAGGGCATAGAAGCTATGCAAAAAAAACCCAGACCAGGTATTTCAGAACTCCTTTTTAAACTGGATTTAACAGGGCGTCCAATTTCTTCGGAAGACATTTCCTGGACATTAAATCCGGCAATTAATGCATCGGGACGCATGGGCGAAGCGGATAAAGCCATATCCCTGCTGCTTGGAGAAACAGTACAGGAACGTGAAGCATTGGCCAGCAATGTAATTGCATTAAACGATAAACGAAAAGCTCTGGTAGAAGAAGTCTACCGGAAGGCCGAACCGGAAGCGTACAAAAGTCTTTCCGTATACAGCGGCAACATGGCAGTTTATTCAGGAGAAAATATACTCCCCGGTCTTATGGGGCTTATTGCAAACCGTCTTTCCGATCGGTTTAAAACTCCTTCCCTTGCAGCATCGCTTAATGGCGATAGAATAAAGGGTTCCCTTCGTTCGGCGAGGGATTACGATTTAAGCTTTATGCTGGAACAATGCGCCGATTTGTTTCTCCGTTACGGCGGCCATGATTTTGCCGCCGGTTTTGACATGGAACAATCAAACTGGGATACCTTTCTAAAACGTCTTATAACCATTGCAGCCAACATGGAATTTAAAGCCCCTGTTGAAGAAGCGCTGAAAATTGATGCTGAGATTCCGCTCGCATACCTTTCAAAAGAAGAAGATGATCCCAAAGTGCGGGGTAAAAAGGATCTCTACCTGCTCCAACTGGCAGACAGATTTGAACCGTACGGCGAAAAAAACCGGCCCCTCCTCTTTCTTTCGCGTAGTTTAAAAATAAACGACATCATGCTTATGGGAAAAGAAGGGCTAAAACATGTAAAGCTTACACTGGACACCGGAAAGTTCAAGTGGCCTGCCATTTATTGGAATGCAGCAGAACGCGTAAAAGTAGATTTTGACAAAGGGGATACTGTTGACATAGTGTATACGGTAAACCGTAATTGGTTTAATGGTACTGTTACTCCTCAAATAATGGTAAAGGATCTGAAGCGCCATTTATAATTTTTAATTATTTAAGCCTCATTTATATAAATAATCTTGACAACAAATAATACAAGAGAGTTTGCAAGAATACAAAACCTGAAAATAGAGGATTGGATAAAATGAGGCGCAATTATGAGTCTTTTCCAAATGCCGTATTCCATGTAAAATAAACCTATGAAGCCTGTCAAATCCCGCAGATTGAGTATTTTTGTAATACTTCTTATTTTGCTTAATTCTGCATTGCCTGTAGCTTGCCAGACACAGGCTCCGGCTGTTGCGGAACAACCAGTATGGAACGGTGTTCCGGGAGAATTTAAGGCTGCAGTCATAGGGCCTTTACGGCCCGGTGAACCTTTTGTCGTAGCCGTAGCCGGAGCGGGTATACCCCAGGGAAATACCCGTATGCAAGCTGCATTAATAATGGAAGGCAAACAGCTTAACAAAGGAACATTTTTTAACATGGATGTCCTTTCGCGCAGAGGGCCGGTTCACACAACAATTATGGCAGTGCCGTCTACAGCCGGGTCAGGCAAGGCGACTCTCCGTATTGAAGGCGGAGGCAAAGTTTTACAAACCCTGGAACTTACCATAGAACACCGGAGTTTTAAAACCGAAACTCTTAACATTACAAGTGATATGTCAGATATCCTGACCAGGCCGGATCCGGAAAAAACCAAACAATCCGAACAAATGTGGGCAATATGGGCCAGGACAGGAAACGATGTCTATACAACAGGGAATTTTGCCATGCCGGTTGTTTCCAATTACCAAACCAGCATTTTTGGCAATCGCCGTACTTATGTATACCCCAATGGCAGATCCAGTACTTCCATCCATGCAGGTGTAGACTGGCGGGCTCCCAAGGGAACCCCTATTACAGCCCCCGCTGCCGGCAAGGTAATGCTGGCCATGCTTCGTATTACCACCGGTAATACAGTGGTGATTGAACACATGCCCGGAGTGTATTCGCTTTACTTCCACATGGATAAACTCGCAGTTGCAGAGGGAGATATGGTAAAAACCGGGACATGGCTGGGAGACGCCGGTGCCACAGGCTTTGCAACAGGCGCTCATCTCCACTATGAAATACGGGTTGCCACGGAAAATACCGATCCGGCAATTTTTATGACCCGGACGATTCTTGACAAAGAGGCGATTTTAGCTATACTTAATAATTAATTGCGCTGTTCCGAAACTAACAGAATTTTGGAAATAGCTGCTATATTTACCATAGAGGGAAAGGAGGTGAACTTTTTTGGCTCATATTGTCGTAGACGATAACGAGATGCTTGAAAAGGCCATTAAGCGTTTTAAACGGATGGTGGAAAAAGAAGGCATCATCCGGGAATTTAAAAAAAGAGAATACTACGAGAAACCATCTACTATTCTTAACCGGAAGAAGAAAGCAATTGCTCGCAAACTTATGAAGAAAAACCGAAAAGGTAAAGCTGAATACTAACAGGTAACCGGAATGGAACCCCGGCCCATCCGGGGTTCGGTAAAATATTCCGGGCGATACTGGTACTCTTATCAAAATAAGAGTACCAGTACCAAAGCAGAAATCATCTTTAATTAAATTGACAATTAATTCCCCTTAGAGCTATTCTATTGTGGGAAATGAATAAAGTACTTTTAAATTGTGAAGATCTTTCTTTTGGGTACGAAGGCCGTACTGTTCTGGATAATCTGAATTTTTCAGTGGAAGAAGGAGATAAACTCTGCGTGGTTGGAGAAAACGGTTCGGGAAAAACCACGCTTCTTAAAGGGCTCCTTTCGCTAATCTCCCCATTGGGAGGGAAATTAATAAAAAATCAGAAACTTGCTCCGGGAGACATAGGTTATTTACCGCAGGAAAACCCACAGCAAAAGGATTTTCCCGCTACAGTATCTGAGGTGGTTCTTTCCGGAAGACAAAACAGAAGAGGACTTGCTCCTTTTTACACTAAAACCGACAAGGCCGCCGCTGCAGAAAGCCTTTCCATGCTGGAACTTTCGGAATTTAAATCCTGCTGTTTCCGGGAGCTTTCCGGCGGACAACGGCGGCGTGTACTCCTGGCCCGTTCTCTCTGTGCGGCAGGAAAGATTCTCCTCCTGGATGAACCTGCATCAGGGTTGGACCCAATCATTCAAACCGGTTTATATAATGTTCTGGAAAAAATTAATGTCGAACTGGGAATTACCATCATCATGGTATCTCACGATATCGAAGGAGTACTACGTTTCAGTTCAGCTGCCGGTTCTGCCGGTAAGGTACTCCATCTTGCAGGGAAACAGCTTTTTTTTGGCGGTGCAGAAAGTTACCGTGACTCGGAACCGGGCAAAAATTTTCTTGGTGTACACAGGTACTGCGAACCATAAGTGGGGGAATCTCAAAACACCTCTGTTGGATTTTACTGTATTATAATGATCATTTTTTATGATATACTTTGCAATTGGCGGAGGTTTAGATATGGAAATGACTTTTTATTCCCTTGGTGCGGCGCAAGAAGTTACCGGTTCAAAGCATGTACTGGAAGTGGACGGTAAAAGTTATCTGGTTGACTGCGGGGCGTTTCAGGGTTCCCGGGCGGAAGCGGACAAAAAGAACCGGGAATTTGGCATAGAAGCAGATCGTATAGAAGGTGTTATTCTTACCCATGGTCATTTTGATCATTGCGGTATGCTGCCTGCGCTTGCCAAAAAAGGGTATAAGGGAAACATTTATTCCACTCCGGCAACCAGGGATATTTCCAGCCTGGTAATGCTGGATTCCGCCAACATACAGGCCAGAGATGCGGAGTACCTCCGCAAACAGGCCAAAAAAAACGGAGAAAAGTTTGACTGGACTCCCATTTATGATGAAAAAGACGCCATAGCGGCTACAAGTCAGATAATGGGAATTTCCTACCGTCGTCCCTTTATAATGGGAGACGGACTGCAATGTGAGTTTTTTGATGCAGGACATATACTTGGTTCTGCAATGGCGAATGTAACGATAAAAAAGAACGGTAAAGAAAGGACGGTATTGTTTTCCGGAGACCTTGGCCGGAAGGGCAAACCCATTATCCGCGATCCTGAGTTTCCTCCTGCGCCGGATTTTCTTGTAATAGAAAGCACCTATGGGGATCGCAAGCACGACAAGTCCAATGATGCAATGAAAAAACTTGCCGAAATTGCCAACAAGGCAGCGGACACCAGAGGAAAAATTATTATTCCTTCTTTTGCCATAGAACGAACCCAGGAACTGATATATTACTTTCATATTCTTGTTGATGAAGGTGAAATACCGGAAATCCCAATGTATGTAGATTCACCAATGGCTGCCAATGCCACAACAATTTTTCAGGTTCATCCCGAATGTTACGACGAAGAAATTCACGAAGCGTTTATAAAACATCATAAAAATCCTTTCGGGTTTAACAGTCTTCACTTTACTGCCAGTGTTGATGAATCAAAAGCGCTGAACGATCTTAAAGGACCGGCAATTATTATCAGTGCGGACGGAATGTGTGAAGCAGGACGTGTTCAGCATCATCTTATCAACAATATTGAAGACCCAAATACCACCATTTTGCTGGTTGGTTTTATGGCGGAAAACACGCTGGGCCGCCGTCTTCAAAACCGGGAAGAAGAAGTAAAAATACACGACAAGTTGTATAAACGCAAGGCACAGGTGGAAAACATCAATGCATTCAGCGCCCATGCCGATTATGAAGAAATCGGTCAATGGATGGATAAACTCGATCTTTCCAGATTAAAGAAAATCTTAATTGTCCATGGCGAGAAAAAGGCTCAGGCAGCTTTAAAGAAATACCTGGACGAAAAATATAAAACAGATTCGGTAATCGTTAAATACGGCGAGAACTACAGCCTGGAATAGTTTTAATTAACCTTTTCGGCTGCTTCTGAAGCAAGGTTTCTTGCATTATACAGGAAGTCTGAGATATCCTCGCTGGCGCTCCGCATTTCCTGAACCTTGTTGCTTACTTCTTTGGAAATGTGTTTTAGCTTGTCCATTTCCTGATTAATTGCACTGCTTCTCTGGTGTATTACTTTTGCTCCGTTACGGACTTGTTCGGTCATTTCCTGAACTGTACGCAGAGAACTAAGCATCTGCGCTCCTCCTGCAGTTTGATCTTCAACCGCCTGGTTGACCGATTCAAACGAAGCGTTCATGGATTTTATTTCGTTAAATATTGTATTCATCGAAGCCACAGTTTCATGGGCAACATCGGCTATCTGTTTGATAACTTCTTCCATTTTCTTTATTTCGTTGGAAATAGCTCCGGATTCCTTTCCGGAGAGTTCTGCCAGTTTACGAATTTCCACGGCAACAACGGCAAACCCTTTTCCCGCTTCTCCGGCATGAGCCGCTTCTATGGCTGCATTCATGGCAAGAATATTGGTTCTTGCTGCTATGTCCGAAATAGTCTTGTTGGCATTTTGCAGCGTTGCAGACTGCTCTTCAATGTGGTTTAATTCTTCCGACAGTTTGGTCAGCATTCGATGTCCCGATTCAGATGACTTGCCAAGGGTGTCGGTTGTCCTGGAAGTGCTTTCTACCACTTCCCGTATTGTATCTATGTTTTTTACAACTTGTTCAATTATCGCAGAAGATTTGGCAACACTTTCCGACTGGGAAAGCACCGTTTGTTCAAAAGAATCAGTGTTTTGATAAATCTCCATGGCGGCATCGTGAGCTATGGTTACCGACTCAACCTGCAAAGAAGTTTTATTGTCCATTGTATCCATGTTGTTCCCGATTGATTCGATGGCCGAGAACGAATCCATTACGACGGTATTTAGCTGTTCGCTGGTTTCGACCGCTTTTGCCGCATGCTCTTCCAGGTCGTTTATGCCTTTGCGCAGACTGTCCCTGATTTTTATTAACGCATGCTGCATATCGCCTATTTCATCAGTTCTGAATTGTTTAATATCGACAGTAAAGTCCATGGCAGCGATGGAATCCGCAACTTTCATTATCTTTTTCAGAGGAATTATAAGCATGCCAAAAGTAAAGAGTATTGATACCAATGTAGCCGCCGCCAAGCCAACAATGCTGATAATAAGCATATTCATAAGGAGTTTGTCTACTTCCGCAAAAATTGCCTTTTTCGGAATTGTTGAGACAAGAAACCAGTTGGCACCGGGTATAAGCGCAGAATAAAGAAAGTTATCTTTGTCCATAATGGAGAAAATATCCGATGAAAGTACCATGTCCTGATACTGTTCAAATCCCATTTCGATAAAAAAATTCTTTTCCATAACTGCAGAAGTATCCGGGTTGGTAATAAACAAACCTTCTCCGTTAAGAAGAAAAATCTGTTCTTCCGTAAATCCCTGGTTGGAGGCAATCATGGTATTCAGGTCGGTTACCAGAATATCCGCTGCTACAACGCCAATATCTCTGTGATTTTCGTCAAATACAATTGTTGACACCGATATTACGCTGTCCCCTGTGTTGGCATCCAGGTAAGGCTCGGAATATGCGGCCTTTCCGTTTGCGGCTTTGGCATCGAGGAACCAGGGACGCTGGGTATTGTTCCAGGTATCGGGGGGATTAAAGTCCGGCGAAGAGAAAGCCCCATAACCGCCCGGAATATTCCATTTTCTGTTATTTGTGTAATAAAGCATTTCTACTTCCGGAATTCGGGTGATCATCATTCTAAAGAAAGAAGCCATATCTTCCTGGGGAATATCGCCCTGCTGAAAGAGGGCAGAAATGCTGAAGGCTGTATTGTATAAAAGTTCCGATTGTTTATTCAGAAGAGCGGTAATATTGTCCCTTAAATGGGCAATACTTTCGCTGACGTTGGTTTCTACTTCTTTGTGAGTTTCCGAACGGAGGCTGGTAAAAAACAACATCGAAAGCGAAACAACAATGACAACAATAATTGATAAAACGACAAGTGTAAATTTTAAAGCAAACGAAGTCTTTTTCTCTTTTGCCATAAAGCGCCACCTTCTTTTTGGCTATATTATTTATAAAAGCAGTATATTGCAAATAGTTTAACATATATTCTGCAATATTTACAAGTGAATATTTTTCGAGCGCTTGATTACAACTATCCGGGAACTGTGTATTGTTTTCTTTTCCTGCTAAGGCGTTTCTTCTTCTGTTGGTTCTTTTTCTATTTTATCGCTAAATGTTGGAAGACCCAGTCCGGAAAGCTTTAAGCCTGTTTCCGTATTCCTTTTAAACTGCCACCCAATACTGATACTGGGCCGGAAAGAGAGGCGGGGATCATCGGTTACACCGCGATAGTGATTCCGGTTTGTTTTTACAAGCCCAAAATCAAGGCCGCCTTCGACATATGCGTTTTTCCAGAAAAAGTACTGGGCAGAAACGCCGAATTTAAAACCAAAATCATAGTTAATAACATCAGAATAATACATTTCGTCACCAGGGAAGGTATCGAAGGCATAGATAGGGAGCATGCCGAAAGCGGCTCTTGCATTTAACTGCCAGTCTTCATTGAGTACCCGTTGATACCGCATTCCGAACACTATTTCGCTGAACAACAGACCGCCAGTGTTATCCAATTTTTTCCTGCCAGGGAAGTCGAGAATAGACATTTCAAATTCAAACCCAAGCTTGTTGTCGCCCCAGTGAAGGGGAATATAGGCGGCACGGAGATTAACCCCGCGGGGGTTAAAAGCTCCAAGCATCTCGTGACCGTCATAACTGCTGGTACCATTAGGAGAATTGTCGATCACCCATCCACAACGATTATACCCGGCCAGCGGGATCATTGGTGACCAGCCAAACGACAGAAGCCATTCCGCCCTGGGCCTGTCCGATACAGGAACAGAATAGTCTTCTCCTTTTCTTTGTCCTTCGGCAACTTCTGCCCACTCTGCCCATCTGCCCGCCTGCCAGCCAATACCTATGCCGGGTCGTATCATAAAATGGTTATGTTTTGAAATATGGGATAATAATAAATCTATTCCCGCTTCAGCATACAGATTCTTCCAGAAGAAATACTGGGCAGAATAACCTAATTGATAGTATATTGCTAAATAATCACCGGCATTATCACTCTGACTGCCATGATAAGAATACCCTCCCCCCACGCCAAACCGGACATTGTGTTGCCAGCGTTCTGACAATAAATATTGGTACAGCAGGTTAATGGTCCCAAAACGTACAGCTTTAAAAATTTGACTATAACCGCCTGGATCCCGGTCCCATTCATATTTACAAAATTCATCTACAATAAAATCAAGCTGAGCTTCCATTCCAAAATTACCAAATCTGGTTTTTACGGGGATAAATCCAAATCGTATATAGTAGCTTCGGGGAGTAAAACGTTCCAATTCCCGGTATTGAACAGGCTCATAATAGTTAAAAATATCATCCTTATCGTACCACGCGTTATCTAAATCAAAGAGGGCATAGGTGGGAGCCCATCCGAAAGAAAGAGTCCAGTCAACCTGGTGTTTTTTTCCAACCTTTACTTCGCCAAGGGTAGCCCAGAGTCCTCCGGGATTGCGGGCAAGAATGTCATATGTACCTTTCTTTAATTTTCCCGGACCAAAATGAAGGGTTGCCTGGTTATCGTTTACTGTAACTTTGTCGGGAATAAAAGCACGTCCATGATCTTCCAGAGTTATTCCGGACCAGTCGGGATTTTTTGCAGTATGTACAAGAACGAACTCGGATTCGGGAAAAAAATCTTCTCCATAAACGGTAAGTGTACCTACTGTATCTTCCATCTCATAGTACAAACCGTAGAAAGGCTGGTAGGTATTCAATACCGGCTGGACGGCCGGATAAACCCGGAAGTCTTGCCATTCAGAGCGGCCTTCCAAAAGGTTCATTCTGTTCCAGGCAGTAATCCTATAGCGGTAGTTGCCGGCCCGCAACGTTACTTCGAATCTGTTCTCAGTGGTTTCTAGCCTGTCAACAGGCACATAACCTGTCCCGATTTGCTGTTCAATTTCCACTTCATAACGAATAGTATTGGAGACAGCAGGAAAAACAATGATCTGATGTATTAAAAACCCTTCCGATGTTTTGGTAACGTAACTGGTACTTTCTTCGGTGTCTTGGGCAAAGGCAGAATACCCGGTTAAAAGTATCAGGATCAGGAGACAAAACTTAAGCATGCGGTTATTGGTTTCCATATAAAGCTCCTGGATTTTGTACTGGGAGGTTTCTGATCGTTGCTTGTCCGCTTGTTATGGTTAAGCGATTCGAAGCGCTGGGCAAGCCATAATTGCCCTGTCTGTCTCTTTCAAATATCTGCCACACATAATCGCCTTCCGCTAGAATTCCGGGGTTTGCCAGAATGTAGGAAGCGATCGTAACTGTTGTTGGCGGAATTACCACTTGTCCATTGGCTCGATACAGGGCATAGCGGTATTCGGAACTTCTTCCTTCCCAACTGAATAATACCTGTGATGTATTTGCCAGCTGACCTGTCGTAATTCTGTATCCATCCGGCGGGAAGTAACCGCCAAGCGTACCTGATGGTGAGACACGCAGCCAGTCGTCGGCAGGAGTCTGAGTTGCAGGCTGCGAAGGCGGCAGCTCTGGTACAGGTGGCGGTGGTGGCGGAGGAGGAGGAGGTGGCGGCGAAGGCTGTGGCTCTGGTTCGGGTGTCGGTGGGGGAGGAGGTGGCTCCGGTACAGGCGGCGGCGGAGGAGGAGGTGGTGGCGGCGGCTCTGGTTCAGGCGGCGGCAGCGGAGGAGGAGGTGGCGGCGGAGGAGGAGGTGGCGGCGGAGCTGAAGTAATTACCGGAGCAGCTGCCGGCAGGTTCCCTGCGCTTATGTTAAAATTTCTTGTCTGAGAAACAACGGGGGCAGCACCTCCAATAGCGCTGACCTGCCAATACCAGGTTCTGCCTTCCTGTATCATATTATCGGGCAAAGTAAAATAATTGTGGTTTACTTGTTGAATTATCACAGGGTTATTCATGCGGGAATTGTCGGCAACTTCGACAATCCAGGAAGTTGCTGCAGAATCATTAACCCACAATAGCCGGTGGCCGGTTGCATCGGCAAAAATATTTCCGTTTTGCGGCGGGTATGTCAAAACCGGCGTCGCAATGACAGGATTACCCCGGACTATGGAAAATTCACTAACAGCTGATGGAGGAATAGTTCCTTTTATCCATGCGGGGTATACCGGCGAAATGCGCCAGTACCAGCGGCCCGGACCCAGTTCCGTTTGAGTAACGGCAGTACCTTCAACCCTGCGCGTTATGGCTGGGCTGCTCATATTTGAGTTTGAAGAAACTTCCAAAAGGTACCCGTTTGCACCTTCTGCTGAAGACCATGAAAAACCAACCGCAGTATTTGTCAGAGTAGTAAATTCCGTTGAAGGACCTGGGGTTATAAGCGTTATTGGATAGGTTGGAATAATCTCCAAAGTACCGGAAGGATACATCTGATTTGCAGGCTCATAGCTTCCGCTGTCTGCAGGATACGCTCTCCAATAGTAATTGCCGTTATCCAGAGAAATGGAAACGGATGTAGCACCGCTGACATCCCTGCTGCCGGCTATGTTTCTGAAATTTCTGTCACTTGCAACTTCTACGATTACATGAGTGCCGGGATTAAAGTTTGAAATATTCCATGAAAATGTAACGGGAGTAGATGGTCCGGCAGTACCAAGTACGCGGGCCGAAGAACCAAAAGAAGTCATTGCTATCATGGGGCTTGTGTTTATTGTGCCCTGTGCGTCAACTGCAAGTATGCTGCCCGACTCCACGGTAGTTCCGTCGAAATTAACCTGTCCTTCCAGAACCGAAATGCCTAACCCTTCATCGCTTTTGTTCAGACTGGCCTGTCCGTCTATCCTGATTTCCGAAGACCCGCTGGATATTACAATGCCTTTGGAACTGGAAGCAACTTCCAGATGGCCGCCGGAAAAATCGATTCTGGCGCCTTCCTGATCATCCCAAAAAATTTGTATAAGCGTATTGGCATCCAGATTGAGGTATGTTACTTCATCCCGGAAGGTAATATGCGCTTCGGACTGTTCTACAGTGCGAATAGTATCACCGTTATACACTGGAGAAGCATACTTAAGCCTGTCCCATACAAGACGATCGATAAACTTGCGTTCGGCAACACGTTTCTTAAAAATTATTGTCCCTATCGGATCTTCGTTGAGCTTTTGCAGGGTACGATTGTACTCCATCCAGAATGCTGTTCCCGAAGCACAGGCGCCGCCAAGACAAAGCAGGATAATTAGAAGATCAGTTACCCTGAATTTTGTATTTTTTTTCTTCTTCATCTGTCTCTACCTTGTCTAAGTCGGGAGCAGAAATTCCCAGAAGGGTTCTTACTTCCGCAAGTGTTTTGGGACCGGCAACATTTTTCATGTTTACAACAGCAAAAATTCGTACCGGTTTTTCTTTGCCTTTTACGGTAACTGCAGGCATTTCTTCTGTAATGAATTTATCCCCGACAAGTTCCCAGGTGTCTTCGGTGATCAGAATATCCGTACCAAAGGGTTTGTTCAGCGCTTCGGTTCTGCTGGCAAGGTTAACCGGGTCGCCAATGACGGTGTATTCCATACGCTGTTCCGAACCGATTTGTCCGGCAGTAACAATACCGCTATTGATACCGCAGCCTATATGTATTTCAGGATTCCCGGGATCTTCTTTTGCACGCGTTGCATTGAGTTCCCTCAATGCTGCCCGCATCATTAAAGATGCTTTAACACAGTTAAACGCATCTTCTGCCGGACTTCCTGCTGTAAATGCCGTACCCCAATGAGCCATAACGGCATCGCCGATAAATTTATCAACAACGCCGCCGGTTTTTTCAACGCAGTCAACCATACGGGTAAAGTATTCGTTCAGCCACATAACAATACGGTTGGATGCTTCGTCTCCGAAAGCCCTGGTAAAGTTTTCCGATTTTTCCGTAAACCCCCTGATGTCGGAGAAAAACATTGTGCCATGTTTTGGAAAACCGCCTGGTTTAATCTCACCTCTCATGGCCCTGACAGCGATATCCTTATTGGTAAAGCGCCCGAATATATTCAACGCACTGGACATCTTGCCGAAACTTTCCGTTAAAAGACTCAATTCATCGTGTCCTTTCGGTTCCAGTTCAACTTCAAAATCACCTCCTTCTATATGCAGGGCTGCATCGGCCAATACCCGTACGGGCTTTGAAATTGTTTTGGAAAAGAACCAGACAAAGAGTATGGCAAGTGCAAGTACAGCTGCGGTCAGAAACAGGTTCTGGCGGGTAATGCTTCGAACCGCTTCGAATACAATGTCGTGAGGTATGGTGGTAATTGCCGTTGTATCCGTACCGGTAATACGGTAATAGGCGCCAAAATAGTTGATGCCTGAATCGTCGGTAAAAGAAATCTGCCGCCGGTTACTGTCCCCTTCCTGCCGCATTGTAGCTACAATAGGAAGTGAAGAAAAATTGGCGCCCCCCAGGACCAAATCGCTGTCCGGGTGAAGCAGTACATCTCCGGAATCGGTAATGATAAAACTTGTATTGGTCCCGGTACCAAAGGATTCGGAAAGATCGTCAGGAGAAAAAAGCACCCGTATTGTTTCGTCTCCTTCCTTATCTTTGCGTTTAAAAACCGCTGTAATCAGAGAAAGCTGAAAAGACGGAGCTGCATTAATGAGTCTGATTGTGTCAGGAACGGCAGCGAAACCCAAAGAAAAATAGTTTTTTATCGCATCAATGCTGATGTTATTGGTGTTCAGGAATTGTTCATTGGAAATCAGGGTTGTATTGTTGAGATATTCAATTTCTATAGCGGCCAGGTTCTTGTTCCTGTTAAAAAAGAACCATTCCATTTCAGGATCCCGCTCTTCTATCGAAGAACTCCGATACAATACTTCCAGGTAGAGCAGTACAGCCGTTTCTACAGCCTTAAAAGAACCTTCTGCCTGAGACCCGGCACGGTGGTTTACGGTGAAATTATTATCTTCTGCAGTACGTTGCACATCCTGGTGACTAAGATAGGATACCAGGAAAGTAACTGCTCCAAGCGATACCAGCACTAAAATGGAAATGATAATAACCAGCTTTGCGCCTATTGGAAACAGGACGCGGATTTTATGATCTTTTTGACCCATAACTTTCCTCTATGAATTGGTGTAAGTAGTATACAATGTGGATGTTGAGTGGTCAATAATTGTAACCTAATAACTCCAATTTGTCGCTGAGCCTGGCATGCAAATTACCGTGTATTAATGCAAAGGGGCAGAAAAAGCCCTGGTAAAAGCGCCTGTAGAATCCATTGGCCGTACTGAACACATCAATCTTCCTATATCGGTGGGGGAAAGAACACCCATTCAGACCATGGCGGTCGAGGCTGCCGTCAACGCACACTTTGGTGTGGCATCTTCTTCACCTCGCCGAATGGTCTTCATGGTTAACTTTCCCCCCACCTATGTGGCAACATTAAACCCGATGGGTTCAGTCCGGCTTTTGGCAATTACCCGACCTTGCGCCCACCCCCTTCCAAAAAATACTGGAAGAGATGGTATACCAGACTAAGCAACAGATTGGATTCTTTAAAAAGCCTGTTTCAGCAGATCATACGCATCGTCGGAAGAAACTGTCCAGGGAGAAAATGCTACAAATTCCAGGTTTCTGGCTGTTTCTGCTGTAGGTACCAAACGATCTAACGAAAGATTATAATCTTTAAAACGTGCAGGCACTTTAAGTATTCCCATACGGCGGCGTATGGAATCTACCGCCATGTTTGCCGATTCTCCAACAGGAGCTCCCATGGTTGGCTCTCCCATCAAAGTTGCTATTTTTGCGAGTTTTTCCGGTCTTGCGGAAACCAGTCTTTCCAGAATATACGGAAGCAGGATTGTTGAACACCAGGATTTTGCAACAGGAAAGCGGCCGTTAAGTGCAAATGCCAGGGCAGTTCCGATGCCTGGAGAAGAAACAGCGCAGCCCAAAGCCAAAAGGAGCCCTGCATTGGTTGCACCGCCTGAAATGTCGCTCATTTTATCATCAATATATGAATCTATCATTTGAGTATAGAGAAGTATAGCTTGTTCCAGCATTGAGTCGGATAAAAACGAAGCCCTGGTAGAACAATAAGCTTCCACGGCAACGCAAAAACCATCAAATGCAGTAGTGGAAGCAAATTTTCCCGAAAGGGTTTCGGAAAGGCCTCCATCTATAATAGCTGCAGTGCATAACCCCCTGGGCAATTTAACAAGTTTAACCGAACGGTCGCGGGGGTCTATTGCAATAAAACTCCGGGAAAAGAGAAATGGATCCCTGCCTGTTGTCGGAATCGCGATGTAAGGAATAAAATTTGTATTTGGATTTGCACCGTCCAGCAGCTCAAATACAGTTAATCTGCTTTTGGCAATTATTGCGGTAATCCGGGCAATGGATTGTACTTTAAGGCCGCCAAAACCTATAATTGCAGAACAGCGCGCTCCCTGAGCCAGCACAGCTGCTGCTTCTGCAACATCCGCTGTAGCCTGTGCGGGAATTTCATCAAAGATTATCGCTTCGATTCCGCTATCTTCCAGTATAGAGGTAAGCCGTTCAATGCTTCTGTTTTCATACAGAACCTGTTCGGTGATGATCAGCACGCGTCCGAATTCATTGCAAATGGTTCCTGCTCTGTTTACCGTATCCAGACCAATGGCAATCTCCGGATCAAGTTGAAACGAAATATCCATAATAATTCCCCTGGGGCTAAAAAAAAGGCGGAACCGGGTACTCCCTTGTTCCGCCTCCCTAATCCCTAATTGATGTTACAGACCAAAAGCGTCCATGATGCGATCCGCTGTGGCCTTGATAATCGTATCGTTTATATAGGAAGGGTCATTTATCTTTGCCTTGAGTTCGGCAACCCTGTCTGCCCTTACATCTTCGGCGGTATTGATCAGTTCCAGAGTCCGATGCAATTCGGCCTTTTCTACCGCTTCGGAAGAGAGGGAGATAGAATCATTTTCTTTTCCCCTTTCAAGTTGACCGCTCCGTCCGGCTTTTTTTCCGGGCTGTGGTGGCTCTAAAGGGTTAATCCTGTCGACCGTCATACTCATAACCTGCCTACCTATAATATCGGCATTTTCCAACTATAGCTTAAACCTTATTTGTAATTATGACCAGATACAAAAAGGGCAAATTCACCCTTTTGGCGCTCTTTTTGTGCAAAAAATGCCAAAATTTCAGCCGCCGGGCCCCGTTTGTATTCTTCATGTACTTTGGTCATCTCCCTTCCAACGCAAATATACCGCTTACTGTCAAGATCGGCCAGATCTTCCAAAAGTTTAAGTATTCTGAACGGTGATTCATAAAGAACAAATGCCCACCCGGTGTTCAGTAGTTCTTTAAGCCGTTTCTTTCGCCTGCCCTGTTTCGGCGATAAAAAGCCTTCGAAAATTACCGTCTTGTCACCGGCCCCGGCTACGGAAACCAGTGCGGCAAAAGCCGAAGCCCCCGGTATTGGGATTACATCGTGTCCTGCTTCTGCTGCCGCTGTAGCCAGAACCGCACCAGGATCGCTTATACCCGGAGTTCCTGCATCGCTGGCATACGCTACAGTCTTTCCTTCGTTAAGAGCAGTAATTATCCGTTCCGCTGCGGTTCTTTCGTTTTGCGCCCGGCAGGAAAGAAGCGGAACTCGTATTCCGTAATGGCTTAATAGTTTAAGGGTAACCCGGGTATCTTCGCAGGCGACAAGATCGGCAGATTTAAGCGTTTCTACAGCCCGGAAGGAAATGTCGCCCAAGTTTCCTATCGGGGTGCCGATAATGTAAAGAACAGCCACAGTTTTTAGTATATCATAATTATTTAGTATATTTTATATAGAAGAAAGGGTTTTTGATGTGGGCCTTTGGCTCACGAGCGTATGGAAATTATAACAGTTTGCCGCAAGGAGGCGGCATGTGCATGGGTACGTTATTACAGGTATTAATCATGATCCTTATCGGCGTAATACTGCTCTATTTTGGCTTTACCCTGTTTTTTGCCGTCCCCGGCGGCATTCCCATGCCTGTCTTCAGGCGAAAAAACCGCAGACTAAAACCTAAAGGCGAAAGCTTCCCCGGCGCACCCCGGACTTGTCCTGTTTGCAGTGCAAAACTGGAAAAGGGCGAACGAGTTAAATCTTCCGCTTTTCCTTCCCTTGGCGGCTATGACCGCTTAATGCATATTTCCGGCTGCTGCTACTGCCTGGAAGGCGACCGCCGCCGCGTATGTCCCGTATGCGGTGCAGTCCTTCGCGAAGAAGAATTTCTTGTTGCCCGCCTTTTTGAAAAACCCGTCCGCTCACATGTCCATGTTCTGGGCTGCAGCCGGTGTAAGATGAAACGACTGTGAATACCCGAAGACCTGACCCGTGACCCGAGATGCCTCATTTTAAAATGTTACCGAAAGTACTGGATGCCTCAAATAGAAAATGTTACCAAAGCTAAAGCTGTTCCCCAGTCTTTACCCGGTTTATTTGAGCGAGCCGTTGCCT